>NZ_JBKFBI010000144.1:0-15158 GCF_053346095.1 Methylobacterium sp. A52T
CACGCAGATCCTGGCTGTAGGGTCGGCCCATGGTCTGCTCCTCATCTGGAGCGCGCAATGAATCAGCCCAACAGCCCGACGTGAACCCCAACTGGCCGATTCAGCGCAAACCGAAAACGCTCTAGCGCTCGGGATGCGGGCGGCGCGGATCGACGGTGCCGACCGCTGACGGGGGCCTGCCGTCGACGTCGAGGATACCGGCGCGCCCGTCCGGCGCCGTCCGCGGATCCGCGAGCGCCGCACGGCCCTGGAGGCCGCCGGGGGCGGTGACGGCCGGGATGCCGGCGGGGGCGGTGAAGCTCTGCGCCAGGGCGGGCCCGGACAGGCCGATCCCGATCACGGCGCCGATCAGAAGACGAGAAGTCATGGCGGAGGTCCAGCTCAGGTCTGTCGCCAGGATCATCCCGGCCGCGTTACGCCTCGATGTGGGATCCGCGATCCCGGGGTCCAACACGCGAGACGAGCCCCCGTGCGCCCGCGCACGGCGTCGCGTGCCGCGCCGCTCGGACGGTGCCGCCCCGCGGCCCGCGTCCGCCCCGCAGGGCTCCGTTACCGTGGCGGGCGAAAGTCCGGAACGGAGAAGCCGAGCTTCGAGTTGAGGGGCCGCTGAATCAGGGGCCATCCGTGAGACCGTCTCTCCTCGCCACGCTCGGGCTGCTGCTCGTCGCCTACCCGCACGCGTCCGGGGCGCAGGGCGTTCCGGACGCGCGAGGCGTCCAGAGCGTCCAGAGCGTCCAAGACGTGCAGGATGTCCGGGACCTGCCCGCCGCGACCGTCGAGCCGGGCGAGCCCCGCCCGGGGCCGCCCCCGCCGCTCCCGGACATCTCGGACCCAAACGGCCGGGCCGGCGAGGCCCTGAACGAGCCCGGCGAGCGCTCCGGCATCCCGAAGGCCCTGCGCTCCTCCGGATCGAAGGCGGGCGGGCCGGCCAACGACCTCAACCCGAGCGGGCAGGCAGAGGCGCCCGCACCGCCGAAGGGCGACCTGGGCCGGGTCATCGCCGGCAAGGAGCTGTTCCACGGCAATTACTGCGGCACGGGTCAGCGCGGCGAGGGGCTGCCGCCGACCGACGCCCTCGATGCCGCGTGCATGCGCCACGACGCCTGCTACGACGCGGCGGGCTACCGTTCCTGCGCCTGCGACGCGACGCTGAGGCGCGAGGCCTCCACCGTGTCGGACAGCCCGGACGCGGCGCTGGAGGTGCGGCGCCGGGCGCTGAGCGTCATCGAGGCTACCGCCGCGATGGCGTGCCGCGCGCCCTGAGGGCCCGCCGCGATGCGGGGATCTCGCCCCGGTGACGCCACCATGGACTTGCATCCCGGGTCATGCCTGCTTTGACGGGCCGCAGTCGAAGTCCGGTCTCGCCCCTTGTCCCACCGAACCGCATCGCAGGGTCCTGTCGCGCCCGCCGCCCGCCGCGGGGCGGGCGCGGCGCGCTGGATCCCGCCCGCGATCCTGGCCGCCGGCCTCCTCGCGACCGGGCTGAGCACGGCCCTCACCTGGCAGGCGGCGGCGCTGCGCGACCGCCTGACCTTCGAGCACGCCACCGAGATCGAGCTGCGCACGGTCGAGGACCAGTTCCGCACCTACACGGCGCTCCTGCGCGGCGCCGCCGGCCTGTTCGCCGCCGACGGCGACACCGTCGCGCTGGCCCAGTTCCGGGCCTACGTGCAGCGAATCGAGTTCCAGCGCCTCTACCCCGGCTTCCTCGGCATCGGCTTCACGCCGACCCTGCCCGCTTCCGCGCGCGAGACGTTCACCGCGCGCGCCGCGGCCCTGGGCGTCGAGAATGCCCGGGTCCGGCCGCCGACCGACAACCCGATGATCAGCCCGGTCCTGTTCGCCGAGCCGCCGAACCCGCGCAACCTTGCCGCCATCGGCTACGACGTGATGTCGGACCCGGTGCGGCGCGACATGGTCGAGCGGGCCCGCGACACCGGCCAGCCGGCCGCCTCGGCGCGGATCCAGCTCGTGCAGGAGATCGACGCGAACAAGCAGGCGGGCTTCCTCGTCGCCATGCCGGTCTATGCCGGCGGCGCCGTGCCGCCGGACCTCGAGGACCGGCGGCGACGCTTCCTGGGCTTCGTGTTCGGCGCCTTCCGGGCCGACGACCTGTTCAACAGCATCGTGGCGGCGGAGGCCGAGGAGGACGCGGCCTTCGCCATCTACGACGGCGCCCCGAGCGAGGCGAACCTGCTGCACCGGTCCGCGCGGGCCTCCACCGCCGGGGCGGGGCGCCTCACCCGCGAGGCGCATCTCGAGCTCGGCGGCCGCACCTGGACCGTGGCGTTCGCGCAGCGCGTCTCGCCCCGGCGCGGCTCGGCGCTGCCGGAGATCTGGCTCGTCTGCGGCGGCGGCCTGTTCGCCACCGCCCTGCTGGCCTTCGCGGCCTACCGGCAGCGCCGCACGCAGGACGAGATCCGCCAGCTCAACGCCTCGCTGGAGGCCCGCGTCGAGGAGCGGACGCGCGATCTCCGGGCGGCGGCCGACCGTCTGCGGCAGGCCGGGGAGGAGCGGGCGCGCATGGAGGAGGCGCTGCGCCAGTCGCAGAAGATGGAGGCGGTGGGCCAGCTCACCGGCGGGCTGGCGCACGACTTCAACAACCTTCTGGCGGGCATCTCGGGCTCGCTGGAGCTCATCGAGGCCCGCATCGCCCAGGGGCGGTCGAAGGATGTCGGCAAGTACATCGCGGCCGCCCAGGGCGCCGCCCGGCGGGCCGCGGCCCTCACCCACCGCCTGCTCGCGTTCTCGCGCCGCCAGACGCTGGCGCCCAGGGCGATCGACGCCGACCGGCTGGTCCGCGGGATGCTCGACCTGATCCAGCGCACGGTCGGGCCGAGCGTCGAGGTGCGGCACGTCGGGGCGGACGGGCTCTGGGCCGCGCTCGCGGACCCGTCCCAGCTGGAGAACGCGCTCCTGAACCTCTGCATCAACGCGCGGGACGCGATGCCCGGGGGCGGCCGGATCACCATCGAGACCGACAACCGCTGGATCGACCGGCAGCAGGCCGCCGCCCAGGACATGCCTGAGGGGCCGTACCTGTCGCTGTGCGTGTCCGATACCGGCACCGGCATGTCCCCGGAGGTCGTCGCCCGGGCCTTCGACCCGTTCTTCACCACCAAGCCGATGGGCGAGGGCACCGGCCTCGGCCTGTCGATGATCTACGGCTTCGCCAAGCAGTCGGGCGGTCAGGTCCGGATCACCTCGACGGTCGGCCGGGGCACGAACGTGTGCATCTACCTGCCGCGGCACTTCGGCGAGGCGGACGCGGACGGCCCCGACCCGGCCAGGGGCCTGATGGCGCAGGCCGAGGCGGGCGAGACCGTGCTGATCGTGGACGACGAGCCGACGGTGCGCATGCTGGTGACGGACGTGCTGAGCGACCTCGGCTACACGGCGATCGAGGCCGCGGACGGCGCGGGCGGGCTCAGCGTGCTGCAATCGGGCGCTCGGATCGACTTGCTCGTCACGGATGTCGGCCTGCCCGGCGGCATGAACGGGCGCCAGATGGCCGACGCCGCCCGGGTCGCACGACCGGACCTGAAGGTGCTGTTCATCACCGGCTTCGCCGAGACCGCGCTGCCGGGCGACGGGCGTCTCGAGCCCGGCATGGCGGTGCTGACCAAGCCCTTCGCCGTGGAGGCCCTGGCCGCCCGCATCCGCGAGCTGATCGCGCGCTGAGCCGGGCCGGCCGCGACGGTGGCGCCGCGCCTGTCTCGAGGTGCGCCGGATCGGCGCAGGGCGCCCTCGGGCGGCACGGTCGCGGCCACCGCCGCCCTGCCATTCGTTGAGATCGCGGCCCCGGAGGCCTATGCAGGGACACCATGGAACTCCAAGCGTCCACCGCCCGTCCTCTGGCGCCCCCCGTCCGCACGCCGTCGCCGCGCGGGCCCGCGGCGCCGTTCCTGCCCATGAGCCGCGCCGAGATGGCGGCCCTCGGATGGGAGTCCTGCGACATCGTGCTGGTGACGGGTGACGCCTACGTGGACCACCCGAGCTTCGGCATGGCCATCATCGGCCGGCTGCTCGAATCGCAGGGCTTCCGGGTCGGCATCATCGCCCAGCCCGACTGGCACTCGGCGGAGCCGTTCAAGGCGCTCGGCAAGCCGAACCTGTTCTTCGGCGTCACCGGCGGCAACCTCGACTCGATGGTGAACCGCTACACGGCGGACCGGCGGCTGCGCCACGACGACGCCTACACGGCCGGCGGCGAGGGCGGCCGGCGCCCGGACCGCTGCACCATCGTCTACACGCAGCGCTGCCGCGAGGCCTTCAAGGACGTCCCGGTCGTGCTCGGTGGCATCGAGGCGTCGCTGCGCCGGATCGCGCACTACGATTACTGGTCCGACAAGGTGCGCCGCTCGATCCTGGCCGACGCCAAGGCGGACCTGCTGATCTACGGCAACGCCGAGCGCGCCGTGGTCGAGGTGGCGAACCGCCTCGCGGCCGGCGAGGCGCCGCACCAGCTCGACGCGATCCGGGGCGTCGCCCTGTTCCGACGCGTGCCCGCCCAATACACCGAGCTGCCCGCCGACGACCTCGACTCGACGGACGAGGCCGCCACCCGCCGGCCCGGCGAGACCGTGATCCGGCTCCCCGCCTACGACGAGGTCAAGGACGACAAGGAGGCCTACGCCCGCGCCTCGCGCGTCCTGCACCGCGAGGCCAATCCCGGCAACGCGCGCCCCCTCGTCCAGCGCCACGGCGACCGCGACCTGTGGCTCAACCCGCCGCCGATCCCGCTGACCAGCGACGAGATGGACGCGGTCTACGACTTGCCCTACGCCCGCGCCCCGCACCCGTCCTACGGCGACGCGAAGATCCCCGCCTGGGACATGATCAAGTTCTCGGTGACGATCATGCGCGGCTGCTTCGGCGGCTGCACCTTCTGCTCGATCACCGAGCACGAGGGCCGCGTCATCCAGAACCGCTCGGAGGGCTCG
Organism: Methylobacterium sp. A52T; assembly: GCF_053346095.1. Classification (NCBI taxonomy): domain Bacteria; kingdom Pseudomonadati; phylum Pseudomonadota; class Alphaproteobacteria; order Hyphomicrobiales; family Methylobacteriaceae; genus Methylobacterium; species Methylobacterium sp. A52T. The sequence goes on from NZ_JBKFBI010000144.1 coordinate 4,944, forward strand.
ATCCTGCGCGAGATCGAGCGGATCCGCGACAAGACCCCGGGCTTCACGGGCGTGATCTCGGATGTCGGCGGGCCGACGGCGAACATGTACCGGATGGCCTGCAAGGACCCGAAGATCGAGGCGGCGTGCCGGCTGCCCTCCTGCGTCTTCCCGGACGTCTGCCCGAACCTGAACACCTCGCACGACGACCTGATCCGGCTCTACCGCAAGGTCCGCGAGGTGAAGGGCGTCAAGAAGGTGATGGTCGCCTCGGGCGTGCGCTACGACCTCGCGGTGAAGAGCCCCGAATACATCAAGGAGCTCGTCACCCACCACGTCGGCGGGCGCCTGAAGATCGCGCCCGAGCACACCGAGCGCGGCCCCCTCGACAAGATGATGAAGCCGGGGATCGGCACCTACGACCGCTTCAAGGAGATGTTCGACGCCGCCGCCAAGGAGGCGGGGAAGAAATACTACCTGATCCCGTACTTCATCGCGGCGCATCCGGGCACGACCGACGAGGACATGATGCATCTCGCGCTCTGGCTCAAGAAGAACAATTACCGCGCCGACCAGGTCCAGACGTTCCTGCCCTCGCCGATGGCGACGGCAACCGCGATGTACCACACCGAGATCAACACGCTGCGGGGCGTGAAACGCGGCGGCAGCGAGTCGGTCGAGGCGATCAAGGGGCTGCGCCAGCGCCGGCTGCACAAGGCGTTCCTGCGCTACCACGACCCCGAGAACTGGCCGCTGCTGCGCGAGGCGCTGCGGGAGATGGGCCGCGCCGACCTCATCGGGCCGCGGCCGGACCAGCTGGTGCCGTTCTCGCAGCCGCCGGGGACCGGCGCCGGTGCGGGCCGGACGGGCGGCCAGCCGCGACCCCGCTACACGGGCGGCGGCCAGCGGTTCACCACGAAGGGCGTGCCGCTGCGCAAGTGACGGTTCGTGACGGGTCCGGCGCGCCGTAACGAATTGATACGCGCCGGCCATATTGCCGCGCGGCCGGTCGGTCAGCCTCACCGGCGATCGACACGGAGGTCGCGATGGCTGTCGCCTGCCCTGTTCTGACTCCCGAGGAACGCAGGGCGTCCGAGATCCTGGACGCCGCGCAGCGGGCGATGATGGAGACGGTGCAGGCCGCGGTGGCGGAGGCCGCCGCGCGGGTGCGCCAGCAGAACCTCGACGCCGGCCTCGACCTCGCCCCGCCGCCCCGGGCCTATTTCGAGTCCGTGGTGCACCAGCGGATGTACCTGACGCTCTGCGGGGCGGCGGTCGGCACGTTCGCGGGCGGCGATGCCAGGACGGCGATCGGCCTCATCCGGAATCAGCAGCTGATCGCCAACCGCTACTGGGGGGCCGGGATCGCGGTGACGCCGAGGACGCCGTGACGGCGGCGCCCGAGAGCGCCGCCGGGATCGTCCTGGCGCGCGTCGACCGGCTCGCCGGGATCAGCGCCTACCCGTGGACCCTGACGCGGCGCGTCTTCAGCCCGCAGCAGGTCGAGGCCGAGGCGCTCGTCCTCGGCTGGATGGCGGAGGCCGGCCTGTCGGCCCGGCGCGATCCCGCCGGCAACCTCGTCGGCCGGATCGAGGGCGCGATTCCGGGCGGCCCGGCCGTCGTCGTCGGGGGCCACGTCGACACGCACGAGGATGCCGGCCGCTACGACGGGACGCTCGGCGTGCTGATCGGCATCGCCGCCGTCGAGCGCCTGATCCGGCACGGACCGCCGCCGCGCCACGCGGTCGAGGTCGTCGCCTTCGTCGCGGACGCGGCCGGCCGGTTCGGTCCCCGGCAGCTCGGCAGCCGGGCCGTGGTCGGGCGGCTCGCCCCGGACGCGCTGGACTGGGACGACGCCTACGGCGTCACCCTGCGTCGCGCCCTGGAGGCGCACGGGCTCGACCCGGCGCACCTCGCGAGCGCGCGCCGGGCCCGCGACGCGATCCTGGCCTATCTGGAGGTCGCCGCCGAGGCCGGCCCCGTGCTGGAGCGATCGGGAGCGCCGATCGGGATCGTGCCGGCCCTGTCGGAAGCGACGATGCTCCGGGTCACGCTGACGGGCGCCGCCGTCGACGCGGCGGCGAACCCGATGCCGGGCCGGCGGGACGCCCTCGCCGGGGCGGCCGAATGCGTCCTCGCCGCCGAGCGCGTCGGCCTGGCGCGGGAGCGGGTCACCGTCACGGTCATGCGCCTCGACGTCGCGCCGGTGCCGACCTTCGTGGTCGCGGGGTCCGCGACACTGGGCGTCCGCGTCGATTCCGACGACGACGGCGCGCGGCGCGCGGCCGTGGCGGAACTCGCCGCGGCGCTCGAGGCAATCGCGGCGCGGCGCCGGCTGGGGATCACCGTCGAGCGCAGCGTCGATCCCGACGCCACCCGGTGCGATCCCGGTCTGGTCCGCCTGTTCGAGGAGGCCGTCGCGGCCGCGGGACACCGCGCCGTGCGGCTGGCGCAGGGCGTGACCACCGACGCGTCCCACATGGCCCTGCTCGGACCGATCGGCCTCGCGCTGATCCGCTGTCGGGGCGGCGTCGGCTGGGGGGCGGCGGGGACCGTCGACCCGGCCGACGTCGCGGTCGGCCTCGACGTGCTCGCCGGCGTCGTCGGCGCGCTCGCGGGCGGCGCGCTCGCCCCGCGCGAGCCGCGGGACGGGCACCTCAGCCCGCCTTGGCCGGCAGGGTGAAGAGGTCGATGAAGGACCGCGCCAGGTCGACGGGGCCCACGACGGCGAGCGTCCCGCCGGCGCCGTCCCGGTCCAGCGGCGCCTTGCCGTAGACCGTGCGGCGCATCGCCATCGTGTCGCCGGTGAAGGCGAGGTCGGGCGCCTCGGCGACGCCCCGCCGCACGCGGATCCCGCCGCCGGCCACCGTCGCGACGAAGTCCTCGCCGGGGAAGTGGAAGGCGACCGCCGCCGACAGCGCCGACGCCCGCCCGCGGTCGACCAGGGCCTCGAGCGACATCATGGCCGACGCCCCCGACATGAACAGGCTCGGATCGTGCCGCGGCGAGCGGGCGGCCCAGCGGCCCAGGTCGCGCATCAGCGGCGCGGCCTCGCGGCCCCAGTCGGTGAGATCGTAGACCTGCACGTTGGCCGGCGACGGCAGCCGGTAGCGCAGGGCGATGCCCGCCGCCGCCAGGCTCTCCAGCCGCTGCGTCAGCACGTTCGCGCTGATCCCCGGAAGGTTCGCCCGGATCTCGCCGAAGCGCCGGGGGCCGTAGACCAGCTCGCGCATGATCAGCAGCGACCAGCGCTCGCCGATGAACTCCAGCGCGAGGGCCGTGCCGCAGGCATCGTCGTACAGGCGCTCGCGGGGCCCAGATACCCGATCGGTTATTTTTTCTGACCTCATGGTTGCATTGTGTAACCGAGAATGCGAGCCTGGGCAAAGCGGGGCCGTGGGGGCACCGCGCAGCGGCCGCAGCGCCGATTGTCACGGAGGAGCGCCCTATGCCACCCGCCGAGGGAACCCCCATCTGGTTCGAGCTGAACGCGGCCGACCCGGACGCCGCCCAGGCCTTCTACGAGGCGGTCGCCGGCTGGCGCGTCGCGCCGTCGCCGATGCCCGAGCACGGCGGCTACCGGATCGCGGAGGCCGACGGGGCGCCCGTGGCCGGGATCCGGCGGCCGATGCCCGAGGCCCCCGGCCTCCCCGGCTGGGCGGTCTACCTCGCGACCTCGGACGTCGACGCCCTTGCGGCCCGCGCGGTCGATCTCGGCGGCGCGGTCCGGTTCGGGCCCGTCGACATCCCCCATGTCGGCCGCTTCGCCATGGTGAGCGACCCGCAGGGCGTGGTCTTCGCCGCGATGAATCCGGCCCATCCCGGCGCGAGCCGGGCCTTCGGGCCGGTGCCGCTCGAGACGGAGCGGACGCGCGGCCACGGCGTCTGGATCGAGCTCGCCACCCCCGATCCCGCGGCGGCCCTCGCCTTCTACGGGGCGCTGTTCGGCTGGGAGAAGCTCGGCGCCATGCCGATGGGCGACTTGGGCGAGTACGCCTTCATCGGGCGGGGCGACCTGCGCCCCGGCGCGGTGATGTCGAGCGCGGCCACCGGCGCGCCGGCCCGCTGGAACTGGTACATCCACGTCGCCGACATCGACGCCGCGCTCGCGACCGTCCGGGCGGCGGGCGGCACGGTCCTCCAGGGGCCCGACCCGATCCCCGGCGGCAGTTACGCGGCCAACATCGCCGATCCGGCGGGCCACCAGCTCGGCCTCGCCGGCCCGCGGCAAGCCACGTGAGGGACGTCCGGCCATGACGAGCGACAAGCTGACGACCTGCCTGTGGTTCGACCGCGGCGAGGCCCGCAAGGCCGCGGAGTTCTACGCCGCGACCTTCCCCGACAGCCATGTCGGCGCGCCCATGAACGCCCCCTCGGATTTCCCCGGCGGGTCCGCGGGCGACGAACTCACGGTCGCGTTCACCGTCCTCGGCCGGCCTTTCGTCGGTCTGAACGGCGGCCCGGCCTTCCGGGCCAACCAGGCGGTCAGCTTCATGGTGCTGACCGACGATCAGGCGGAGACCGACCGCTACTGGGACGCCGTCGTGGGCAACGGCGGCGCGGAGAGCGCGTGCGGCTGGTGCACGGACCGCTGGGGCTTCTCCTGGCAGATCACGCCGCGCGCGCTCCTGCACGCCAACAGCCACCCCGACCGGGCCGCGGCCCGGCGCGCGTTCGAGGCCATGATGACCATGCGCAAGATCGACATCGCCCGGATCGAGGCTGCCCTCCGCGGGGATTCCGCCCATGCGTAAGATCACCGGCTCCCTCTTCCAGTCGCTCGACGGCGTGATCCAGGCACCGGGCGGTCCGGAGGAGGATCAGACCGGCTTCGCGCACGGCGGCTGGACCTTCCCGTACTTCGACGCGTCGCTCGCAGCGCCGATGGGCAAGCTGCTCGGCGGTGATTACGAGCTGCTGCTCGGCCGGCGCACCTACGAGATCTTCGCCGCCTACTGGCCGCACAACGCCGAGCAGCCGATCGGCGCGACCTTCAACGCGATCCGCAAGCATGTCGTGACCGGAAGCGACGCCGCCCTCGGCTGGAACAACAGCCGGCGCCTCACCGGCGACCCGGTCGCGGCGGTCACCCGCCTCAAGGAGAGCGCGGGCCCCGACCTCCTCATCCAGGGCAGCAGCAGGCTCTATCCGGCGCTGCTTCCGGCGGGCCTCATCGACCGGCTCGTCCTGATCACCTTCCCGGTCATGCTCGGCCGCGGCAAGCGCTGGTACGCGGACGACCCGGCGGCGGCCCGCACCTGGACGCTGGTCGAGCAGAGCCACTCGCCGAAGGGCGTCCACGTCGCGGTGCTCGCGCGGGACGGGGCGGTCCAGGCCGGCAGTTTCGCCAGCAAACCGCCCAGCGCGGACGAGATCGCGCTCCGCGAGCGCCAGGCGGCGAGTCGCTGGTAAACCGCCGCCTGCGGCAGCGACCGGCCGGCCGCGCGCGGCACGGGGTCGTGACCCGTCGGAAGCCGGCAGGTCCCGTTCAGCCCTCCCCTCCCTTCACCCCTCTTGGCGGCCGCGCCGCGGCCGGGGTAGCCTGCCGCCAGGCCGATGCGGCCTGCCGCTCGCCCCGGAACCGGGATGGTGAACGCATCGCGGACGACCCACCCCCACCGTGTCCCTGACCGGCGCCGGGTCGGCAATGCGGGCACCGACGGACCGACGCCGTCTCGGGGAGAGGACCATGACGACCGTTGATCAGGCCAAGACCATGGCCAAGCGGCTGCGCGCCGCGCTGGCAGCCCGCGACCTCGCCGTCCCGCACGCGGCCGCCCTCGAACTCGTCGCCGCCGGGCTGGGCTACGACGACTGGAACACCGCCTGCGCTGTCCTGGACCGGGACGCGGATGACGGCCCCCGCTTCCTGGAGGCGGTGCCGGTTCTGCGCATCTTCGACGAGGCCACGGCGCGCGCGTTCTACTGCGGCTTTCTCGGCTTCACGTCCGGGTTCGAGCACCGGTTCGAGCCGGGTCTGCCGCTCTACATGGAGGTCGCCCGCGCCGGATTGCGGTTGCACCTGACCGAGCACCACGGCGACGCCACCCCCGGCTCGACCGTGTTCGTGCCGATGCGCGGCATCCGGGCCTATCACCGGGCGCTCATCGACCAGCGCTACGGCTATGCCAGGCCCGGCATCGAGCAGGCGCACTGGGGCGAGGTGCTGGGGGTGGCGGATCCGTTCGGGAACCGGTTGCGATTCTGCGAGAGCCGGACCGGGTGACCGGTCGGTTGGGTGGTTCGATCCGCCGCCGACCTAGAGGAGGAGGGCCGCGATGGGCGTCGATATCGCGCGCGTCAAGGCGCTCATCGCGACGTTGGAGGCTGTGACCTCCGCCCCCCACTTCCACAGGACGGCCTTCCGGACGCCGCGCAAGACCTTCGCGACGCTGGGCGAGGTGGGCCACGACATCAACCTGATGTTCGACCCGGACCTGCGCGACTTCTTCTGCGAGCAGGTGCCGGCGGCTTTCAGCCCCGTTCCGGGCGGCTGGGGGCGGATGGGCGCGACGCGGTGCGACCTCGCGATCGTCGACGAGGCGACCCTGATGTCGGCCCTGACGGCGGCCCACCGGCTCGCCGCGCCGAAGCCGCGCACGCCCCGCCGACCGTGACGGTCCCGACCCCCTAAGGTCGGGCCGGGATCCGTCCGCCGGCCAGACCTCAGGCCGGGATCCGTCCGTCGGGCGTGTAGCGGTCGACGGCCCGGGGGAGCTCGCGGGACAGCCGGGAGAGCAGCTCATCGCGGGACAGTCCCGTCCGCTGGGTGAGAGCCGCGAGGACGTCGGGTCCGATCGCCTGTTCCAGATGATGCGGCGCGATTTCCTGGTTCGGTCCCGTCTTGACCCAGGACTGGGCGGCCGTCCCGTGACCGGCCTGCTGGAAGCGGTCCAGCATTTCGCCGAGGCCGCTGTGCAGGAACCCGCCGGGAGCCTCGCCGCGCCTGTCGCCCAGCAGGCCGCCGAGGAGACCGCCCAGGCCGGCACCGGAGCCGCTGTTGGAGCCGTCGGCCGGGCCGCCGGGGCCCGCCGGCGCGGTCTGACCGGCGCCGCCCAGCAGTTCCGCGAGCTTGTCGCGGTTCTGGTAGCCTGCCAGGGCGAGGAGGCCCAGGAGCGCCGTCATCGAAGGGTAGCCATCACTCATGGTTTGTCTCCCGCTGCGGGCAGCGGGCCCGCGCCCGTTCGCCACGCGACGCCAACCAACGCGCACGGACCCGGTTGCGATGCGGGCGGACCCGCCGAGGCCGGCGCGGCCGCATCGCGAACCGCTCTAGCCCGCCGCGGCACCGACGGGGTTGTCGACGCCGATCGGGTAGGTGCCGTGCCCCGCCCGCACGCGGCCGTCCTCGAAGACGAGCACCTCGCTGACGCTCACACCCTTCTGGTTGCGATACTGGATCACCAGCGTGTCGATGCCCGCGAAGACCTGCTCCACCGCGAAGTGGAGGTCCGGGATCCGCCGCAGGGCCTCCGTCCAGTAGGCGCGCAGCGCATCCTTGCCCCGCACCGTTCCGCCCGAAGCGGGGACGATCCGCGCGGCACCCGGCGAGGTGAACACGGCGTCGTCGTGGAAATGGGCCAGCACCCGCTCGACATCGTGCGCGTTCCAGGCGGCGCACCACGCGTCGGCGAACGCGTTCCAGTCCAACGCGTGCGACATCCCGGTGATCCCCTTACAAGTGCCGGACTCGGGCGCGCCGGCACCGCGTGCCGGGCCGACGGGAGGCTACCGCACGCTCGCGGCGATGGGTAGGTCGGCGGGCCGTGCCCCGGGACAGGGCCGGCCGAGGGGCTGCATGCCCTCGGCGCCGGCGAACCCGGCCGGAGGTCGGCTCAGCGCCACCCGAGCGCGGGGGCCACGTGCGTGAGCAGGCTCTCGATGAGGTGGGCGTTGTAGGCGACGCCCAGCTGGTTCGGGACCGTCAGCAGCAGGGTGTCGGCCTCCGCGATCGCCGCGTCGGCGCGCAGCTCGTCGACCAGCCGGTCCGGCTCCGCGGCGTAGGAGCGGCCGAACACCGCCCGCATGTTGTCGATGATGCCGACCTGGTCGCTGCTCGTGCCGCGCCCGAAATAGGCGCGGTCGCGGTCGTTCACGAGCGCGAAGATCGAGCGCGAGACCGAGACCCGCGGCGTGCGGGCGTGCCCCGCATCCTGCCACGCCTGCCGGTAGCGGCGGATCTGCTTGGCCTGTTGGACGTGGAACGGCTCGCCGGTCTCGTCCGCCTTCAGGGTCGAGCTCTGCAGGTTCATGCCCTGCTGCGCCGCCCAGATCGCGGTCGCGTCGGAGGCCGATCCCCACCAGATCCGGTCCCGCAACCCCTCGGAATGCGGCTCCAGGCGCAGGAGTCCCGGCGGGTTGGCGAACATCGGCCGTGGGTTGGGCTCGGCGAACCCCGTTTCCGTCAGGAGGCCGAGGAAGACCTCGGTGTGCCGGCGCCCCATATCGGCATCCGTCTCGCCCTCGGCCGGGGCGAAGCCGAAGTGCCGCCAGCCGTCGATGACCTGCTCGGGCGAGCCGCGGCTGAGCCCGAGCTGCAGGCGTCCGCCCGCGATGAGGTCCGCCGCGCCGGCATTCTCGACCATGGAGAACGGGTTCTCGTAGCGCATGTCGATGACGCCGGTGCCGATCTCGATGCGCTTCGTCCGGGCGCCGACCGCTGCCAGCAGCGGGAAGGGCGAGGCGAGCTGGCGCGCGAAATGGTGGACCCGGAAATACGCGCCGTCCGCCCCGAGCTCCTCCGCGGCGACCGCGAGGTCGATCGACTGGAGGAGTGTGTCGGCCGCACTGCGCGTCGCCGACCCGCCGGTCGGCGACCAGTGCCCGAAGGACAGGAACCCGATCGTCTTCATCTGCAGAACCTCTGCGCGCCCGCCTGCCGGGACCGGCGATAGCCGCCGGAATCCGGCCGGGCAACGATCCCGCGCCGCGGGGCTGACCCGCGCGGCTGGCCGCGCGCCCGGCGATCCGGCAGACTCGGTCTCGGTGACTGGTCTCGGTGCCGGGGCCCGGTGATCCGGCGGGCCGGCACGAAAGTGGCAGGGGCACCGGCGGGCCCGTCCGGGGGACCGGCGCTCGGGGAGGCGTAGCGATGGACCGCGTGTCCGCCATCTCAGCAGCCGTGCGCGCGCAGCGCTGCCGGGTCGAGGCCCTGTTCGCGGAGCTGGCCCGGTGCGGCCGGACGGAGCCCGGGTTCACCCGGCCCTCCTACAGCCCGGAGGAGACCGCGGCGCACGCGGCGGTGGCGCGCTGCGCCTCCGATCTCGGCCTCGCGATCGCCCGGGACGCCGCCGCCAACACCGCGATGACGCTGCCGGGGCTGGACCGGTCCTTGCCGCCGATCCTGATCGGCTCCCACCTCGACACCGTGGCCCAGGGCGGCAACTTCGACGGCGCCGCCGGCGTGGTGGCCGGGCTCGCCGCCGTCGCGGCCATCCGCCAGCTCGGCCTCGAGCCGGAGCGGGACATCTCCGTCCTGGGCATCCGCGCCGAGGAGAGCGTCTGGTTCCAGGTCTCGTACATCGGGAGCCGCGCGGCGCTCGGAGCCCTGCCGGACGGGGCGCTCGACGCGGCCCGGATCGACAGCGGCCTCAGCCTCGCCGACCACATCGCCCGGGAGGGCGGCGACCCGGACGCGCTCGTCCGCGGCCCGGCGGCCCTCGACGCCGCCGCGATCCACGCCTTCCTGGAGGTGCATATCGAGCAGGCGCCGAGCCTCGAGGAGGCCGGGATCCCGGTCGGGCTATGCACCGGAATCCCCGGCAACGTCCGCTATCCGGACGTCCGCATCGCCGGCCGCTACGACCATGTCGGGACGCCGCGCCGCTTCCGGCGCGACGCGGCCATGGCCGGGGCCGAAATCGCCCTGGCGCTGGACCGGGTCTGGGTGGAGCGCGAGGCGGCCGGCTCCCCGATGGCAGTGACCTTCGGCCGGTTCCACACCGACGCCGCGGCGCACGGCCTGACGACGGTCCCGGGCGAGTTCCGGTTCAGCCTCGACATGCGGGCCTACGCGGCCGAGGTGCTGGCCGAGCTGGAGGCGGCGTTCCTGGCAGCGGTGGCGGCGGTGTCGGCGCGCCGCGCCGTGACCGTGACGCTGGGCCCGCGTGCCGAGGCGGGCGTCGGCGCGGTCGCGCCGCGGATCCGCGACGGGTTCGCGGCGGCCGCGGGCGCGCTCGGCATCGCGACGCGGCCCCTCGGTAGCCCGGCCTCCCACGACGCCGCCGCCTTCCCGGA
>NZ_JBKFBI010000145.1:0-15034 GCF_053346095.1 Methylobacterium sp. A52T
CCGCGGCACCGACCGCGCCGTGGCGCGAGCGGGGCCCGGCGCGCCCGGAGCGCGCGCGGGCCCGGCCGGCCGTCACGCCGCCGACGCGACCGCCGGGGAGATCCGCTTGCGGGCCTTCTTGTCCTCGGTGCTGCTGACGAAGGCCTGCGCCTCCTCCTTGCGCTCGAAGACGTGCGGCGCGACCCCGCGCTTGTTCAGGGCCTCCTCCATCTTGAGGCGGAGGAAGGCGCTCGTCGCGTAGCGGGTCGTGGTCGCGTAGTAGTTCGCCTGCAGGTATTGGACCATGCCGGCGTAGTCGTCGACCAAGTTCTCGTTGAGCCGGAAGCCGTCGTGATTGATCACGGCGTTGACCCGCTGGCCCGCCTTCCGGCAGGCCTCGACGATGGTCATGCGCAGCTCGTCCATGTCGCCCTTCACCCGGCAGTACCAGCCTTCCAGGTTGACGAAGAGGATGTTGCGCTCGCCGTCGTAGCTGACGCGGGACTTCAGATCGAGGTTGAGCAGATCCGAGATCAGCTCCATCGGCTCCTCGCGGAAGATGCGCGGATCCATCGGCACCGGATTGCGCACGACGGGGGCGAAATCCATGTGGGCGAGGATGTCGCGCTCGATGTCGATCCCCGGCGCGACCTCGATCAGCTCCAAGCCCTCCGAAGTCAGCTGGAAGACGCAGCGCTCGGTCACGTAGAGGACCGGCTGCGACCGCTCGACCGCGTAGGGGCCCGAGAAGGTGTTCTGCTGGACCTGGGTGACGAACTTGCGGGCCTTGCCCTCGTTCACGATGCGCACCTGACCGTCGGACACCGCGATCTCGAGACCGCCGGCCGTGAACGTCCCGGCGAACACGACGGTGCGGGCGTTCTGCGAGATGTTGATGAAGCCGCCGCAGCCGTTCAGCTTGCCGCCGAACCGCGAGGTGTTGACGTTGCCGGCCGCGTCGCACTCGGCCATGCCCAGGCAGGTCATGTCGAGGCCGCCGCCGTCGTAGAAGTCGAACATCTGGTTCTGGTCGATGATGCAGTCGGCGTTGGTGGCCGCGCCGAAGCTCGAACCGGAAGCCAGCACCCCGCCGACCGCGCCCGCCTCCGTGGTGAGGGTGATGTAGGGGGTGATCTTCTCCTCGTTGGCGACCGACGAGATGCCCTCGGGCGCTCCGACGCCGAGATTGACCACGCCGTTCGGCGGCAGCTCGAAGGCGGCGCGGCGCGCGATGATCTTGCGCTCGTTGAGCGCCATCCGCTTGATGCCGGTGACCGGGACCCGGATCTCGCCGGCGAGCGCCGCGTCGTGCATCACGCCGTAGTTCATCCGGTGCATCTCGGGCTCGGCGACCACCACGCAGTCGACGAGGATTCCGGGCACGCGCACGTCCTTCGGCAGGAGGTAGCCGTCGTCGACGATGCGCTCGACCTGGGCGATGACGATGCCGCCGTTGTTGCGGGCCGCCATGGCCTGGGCGAGGCAGTCCAGGGTCAGCGCCTCCTTCTCGTAGGAGAGGTTGCCCGACGGGTCGGCCGAGGTGGCCCGGATGAAGGCCACGTCGATCTTGGTCGCCGTGTAGAACAGCCACTCCTCGCCATCGACCTCGACGAGCTTGACGATGTCCTCGGTGGTCAATTCGTTGACCTTGGCGCCCCCGTGGCGCGGGTCGACGTAGGTCTTCAGGCCGACCTTCGAGAACAGGCCCGGCTGACCCGCCGCGCAGGCCCGGTAGAGCTGGGAGATCACGCCCTGGGGCAGGTTGTAGCCGCGGATCAGGTTGTCCTGCGCGGCCTTGGCGACCTTGGGCATGCGGCCGAAATTGGCCGCGATGACCCGCGTGAGGAGGCCGTCATGGTGCAGGCGGCCGGTGCCGAGCCCTTTGCTGTCGCCGGCGCCGGCCGTCATGATCAGGGTGAGGCCGCGCGGTGATCCGGTCTCGACGAACCGCTTCTCGAGGGCGGCGTGCAGGGCCTCCGGGATGCAGCTCTGGACGAACCCCGTGGTGGTCACGACGTCGTTCTCGCGGATCAGCGCGATCGCCTCCTCCGCCGAGATGACCTTGTTCTTCCTCATGGAGCCCGTGATCCTCCCCGGCACCCGGAGGAGCGGCCGGCCGTGATGCCCGTCGCCTCCGACTGTGCCATGCGCCGCCCCCGTGGTGCCGGGACGTCTCGGCCCCGGAGATCGGCTGAGTTTTGAATACGATCGTTATTGCACCGCATCAATATTTGCGGCATCGCACGAGGGCACATGCCGGCGCCGTGACAGTACTCCGAAAATGAGTGTCGGCGCTCCTGAAAAACTCTTCGGTCCACGATCAGAAAAATTGCGCGCGTCGCGAGGCCGTCGGCCGCCTGTGCTCCGCCGCACGCGATTTTCATGGTCCGCGTGCGCCGCCTCACCGCGGCGTCCCGGGATCCGGTGTCTCTCGGTCTCGACACGACAGGAGGCGATCATGAACCGAGATCCGAGAGCCCGGAGCAGGCAGGCCGACGGCAAGGCCCGGACGGCGGAGTCCGACCGCGAGACCGATGCCCGCGCACGCGCGGCGGTGGTGGAAGCCTGGCGCCGGGCACTGCTCCGGATGCGCGAGCGGCGCGCCACCGAGGACCGCGCCGATCCGGGCCACTGAGGCCCCGGGGAGAGGCGAGCGGACCGGTCCGGCGCCCGGCGACGACGCGGGGCCGGCGGTCCGGATCGGCCCCCGACGTCGCCCGAATGGGGACGGGGACCGACCCTTTTTCTCTACTTGGCGCGACGCGGCGGGAGCGGCACAGCGTGAGCAACGAACGGGGAGTATGTGAGCCGATGGACGACGACGTCGCAGACGGCATGGACGGCGGCGACGCGAGCTCCGCGGCGGCTCAGGAGGCGAACGGGATCGCCTTCCTGCTGGCGAGCGCCGCCTACCTGACGCTCGCAGACGCGCATCTGCGGCGGGAAGGCCCGGAGGGGCTCGCCCTGATGGACGAGATCGAGGACCGGATCACGGAGGCCCTGCGGAGCTTCGTCGAGGAGACCTCCTACGAGGATGCGCGGCCGGACATTCTCCAGCACGCGACCCGCAAGGTCCGCGCCCTCCTCGAAGCGGGGCGCTCGCTGGCGCCGGAGATGCGGCGCTTCCAGTGAGCAGCGGCCCAGGCCAGACCGCGTGGCGGCGCGCTCGGGCCGGCGGGGCTCAGGCGCCCGGCGGTGAGGGCTTCGCGAAGCCGATATCGGCCGCGACACCGGCGAGCCGGTCGGGATCGCGCTCCTTGCGCTCGCTGTAGCGGTCCACGAGGTAATCGGCGCACTCGCGGGTCAGCAGCGTGAACTTCATCAGTTCCTCGCACACGTCGACGACCCGGTCGTAGAGCGGCCCCGGCCTCATACGGCCCGCCTCGTCGAACTCCCTGTAGGCCATCGGCACCGAGGACTGGTTGGGGATCGTGATCATCCGCATCCAGCGGCCGAGGACGCGCAGGGCGTTCACGGCGTTGAAGCTCTGGGACCCGCCCGAGACCTGCATCACCGCGAGGGTCCGGCCCTGCGTCGGGCGCAGGCTCCCCTCGGACAGGGGCAGCCAGTCGATCTGGCTCTTCATCACGCCGGTCAGCGCGCCGTGCCGCTCGGGCGAGACCCAGACCTGCCCCTCGGACCAGGCCGAGAGGGCGCGGATCTCCCGCACCTTCGGATGGTCGGCGGTCGCGTCGTCGGGCAGCGGCAGGCCGTCGGCGTGGTAGATGCGGACCTCGCCGCCCATCGCCTCCAGGAGCCGCGCGGCCTCGTAGGCCAGGAACCGGCTGAAGGAGCGTTCGCGGAGCGACCCGTACAGGATCAGGAAGCGCGGCGCGTGCGCGAGCGGGATCCCCCGACCGACCCCGTCGGTCGGCGTTGCGAAATGCGCCGCGCTGATATTCGGCAGGCCGTCACGGACGGAAGGGGCGGGGGCCGGGCTCTTGCTCACCGGGACGCCTTCTCATACGTTCAAACAACCGTTTGAAGATTGGCGGGAAAATGGACGACGCGCAAGCCCTGGCGGCCTTCGCGGCCCTGGCGCAGGAGCACAGGCTGCGGCTGGTGCGGGCGCTGGTGAGAGCCGGTCCGGAGGGCCTCGCCTCCGGCACGCTGGCCGAGGCGGTCGGCGTGTCGGCCGCGACGGTGTCGCATCACCTGAAGGAACTGAGCCGCGCCGGGCTGGTCAGTTCGCGGCGCGACGGTCGCTCCATCCTCTACAGTGCCGCCTACCCGGTCCTGGCCGATCTGATCGCGTTCCTGATGCGCGATTGCTGCCAGGGCCGCGCGGAGATCTGCACGCCGGCGGCGGAGACCCTGGCCGCCTGTCTCAGCCCCTCGGGAGACGCAGCACATGTCTGAGCCGTTCGACGTCGTGATCTACCACAATCCGGCCTGCGGCACGTCGCGCAACACCCTCGCGATGATCCGCAACGCCGGAATCGAGCCCCACGTGATCGAGTATCTCAAGACGCCGCCGGCCCGCGCGCTGCTGCTGCAGCTCCTCGACCGCGCCGGGCTGTCGGTGCGCGACGTGCTCCGGGAGAAGGGCACGCCCTACGCCGAGCTCGACCTCGGCAACCCGGACCTGACCGACGGGCAGTTGCTCGACGCCGTCGCGGCGCATCCGATCCTGCTCAACCGGCCGCTCGTGGTCACGCCGAAGGGCGTACGCCTGTGCCGCCCCTCGGAGGCGGTGCTGGATCTCCTGCCGCCGCAGCGGGGCGGGTTCGTGAAGGAGGACGGCGAGCCGGTGGTCGACGAGCAGGGCCGCCGTGTCGCCACGGCCTGAGCGCCCGCGGGCCGTGGCGGCGGCGGTCCGGCCATGAGCGAAGCCAGCCGCTGGCCGGTGATCGCCGCACTCGGCGTCGTGGAGATCCTCGCCTGGGGCTCGTCGTTCTACCTGCCGGCGGTGATGGCGGCCCCCATCGCCGAGAGCACCGGCTGGCCGCTCGCCTGGGTGGTCGGCGGACTGGCCTTCGGCCTCCTCGTCGCGGCCCTCGCCTCGCCGCATGTCGGGGCGGCGATCCACCGGCGCGGCGGGCGGCCGGTCCTCGCCCTCGCGGCGCTGCTCCTCGCCGCCGGGCTGAGCGTGGTGGCCGTGGCGCCGAACCTGCCGATCTATCTCGCCGGCTGGCTGATCCTCGGCGCCGGCATGGGCTGCGGCCTGTACGACCCCGCCTTCGCGACCCTCGGACGGCTCTACGGCGCGGCCGCGCGGCCGGCCATCACCACGCTGACCCTCTGGGGCGGGTTCGCCAGCACCGTGTGCTGGCCGCTCTCGGCCTTCCTGGTGGCCCATGTCGGCTGGCGGGGCGCCTGCCTCACCTATGCCGGCCTGCACCTCGCGGTGACGCTGCCGCTCATCCTCGCGATGATCCCGCACGCGCCGGCACTTCCGGTCTCCGACGGGCCACAGGAGGCGGGGTCCGCGCCGCTGTCGACCCGGGAGCGCCGCGCGTTCCTGCTGTTCGCGGGGGTACTGGTCCTCGGCGGCGCGATCATGTCCCAGGTGTCGGTCCACCTGCTCACCCTGCTGCAGGCGCGCGGCGTGTCGCTCGCCGCCGCCGTCTCGTACGGGGCGCTGATCGGGCCCGCGCAGGTGAGCGCCCGCGTCGCCGAGATCTCCCTCAAGGGCCGCCACCACCCGCTCTGGACACTGACGGCCGCCTTCGGCCTGATCGCCCTCGGGCTGTGGCTCCTCGCGGCCGGGCTGCCGGGCGTGGCGCTCTGGCTGGTGCTCTACGCGGGCGGCAACGGGATCTACTCGATCGCCCGCGGCACGGTCCCGCTCGCCCTGTTCGGCCCCGTGCGCTACCCGCTGGTGGTCGGCCGCCTCGCCCGGCCGGCCCTGGCCGCCCAGGCCCTGGCGCCGCCGGCCGGGGCCGTCGTGCTCACCCATGCCGGGCCGGGCGCCCTGTGGTGGATGCTCCTCGCGCTGGCGCTCGTCGCCGTGGGCCTGATCGGGGCGCTGTGGCGCGCGCGGTGAGGGCGGGCCGTCAGGATCAGTGGATGCCGCCGTCGCGCAGGCGGTACCAGGCGATGATCGCCGAGACGTACAGCCGGTTCAGCCCGTGGAGCGGCAGCGGCTCGATCGGCGTCAGCGGCAGGGGCAGGTTGCCGGCATCTCCGGTCGCGATGTAGGCGGCCATCGCCCGGCCCATCGCCGACTGGAGGCCCACGCCCCGGCCCTGGCAGCCGATATCGATGAGGAGCCCGGGGGCCGGCTCGTGGAGATGGGGCAGGTAGTCCCGGGTGATCGCGACGCGGCCGCACCAGCGATGGTCGAAGGCGATCCCGTCGAGCTGGGGGAAGAGCTTGCCGACGATCCGCTCGAGATGGGCCCAGTCGGCGGGGTCGCGCGGCTCCCGGAACGGACCGCGGCCGCCCATCAGCAGGCGCCCGGTATGGTCGAGGCGGAAGTAGAGCAGGAGCTTGCGCGTGTCCGAGGAGACGTGGCCTTCGGGCAGGATCGAGCGCCGCAGGTTGTCGGTCAGCGGCACCGTGGCGACCTGGAACGAGTTCGCCGCGATCACCGTCCGCGCGAGGTTCGGCCACAGGCCGCCCGTGTAGCCGTTGGTGCACAGCACGACCCGGCCGGTCGTCACCCGCTCGCCCTGGGCCGTGGTGACGGTCCAGCCCGATCCGGTCCGTTCAAGGCCGGTGACCGGTGATCCGCCGTGGATCGTGGCGCCGGCCTTCTGGGCGGCCCGGGCGAGGCCGCGGGCGTAGCTCAGGGGCTGGATCGCCCCGCCGCGGCCGTCGAGCCAGCCGCCGAGATAGCGGTCGGTCCCCAACAGCTGCTCGGTCTCGGCCCTGTCGAGGACGCGGGTGGGCGCACCGAGATCCGCCCACTGGGCCGCCCGCTTGGCGACCTCGGCGAGCCCGGCCTCGGTGTGGGCGCCCTGGATCCAGCCGGCGCGGGAATGCGGCACGTCCATCCCGTGCCGGGCGATGAGGTCGAACACGACGTCGGCGGTCCCGCCGGCGAAGCGCGCGAGCCGCTCGCCGCGCTCCCGCCCGAACCGCGCGACGAGGTCGGCGGGATCGTATTTAAGGCCCGGGATGACCTGGCCGCCGTTGCGACCGGACCCGCCGTAGCCGACCTCCTGCGCCTCGAGCACGACGGGTCGGATGCCGCGCTCGGCGAGATGCAGGGCGGTGGACAGGCCGCAGAACCCGCCGCCGACGATCACCACCTCGGCCAGGCCGGATCGGGCCAGCGGCGGCGTGTCCGGCGCGGGCGCCGCCGTCGTGGCCCAGAGCGAGGGTGCGAGCGGGAACGGTTCGGCCACGGCGTGTCCTAGAGCGGGTGCAGCACGCGCTGCAGGAAGTCCCGGGTACGCGGATTCTGCGGCCGGTTGAGGACCTCGGCGGCCGGCCCCTGCTCGACGAGTCGGCCGCCGTCGAGGAAGAGGACCCGGTCGGCGACCTCGCGGGCGAAGCCGATCTCGTGGGTGACCACGAGCATCGTCATACCCTCGTCGGCGAGAGCGCGCATGACCTTCAGCACGTCGCCGACGAGCTCGGGATCGAGGGCCGAGGTCGGCTCGTCGAACAGGATCGCCTCAGGCCGCATGGCGAGCGCCCGGGCGATCGCGACGCGCTGCTGCTGCCCGCCGGAGAGTTCGTTCGGCCGGGCGTGCTCCTTGCCCGAGAGCCCGACCCGGGCGAGCAGGGCGCGCGCCCGCTCCTCGGCCTCGCCCCGGGGCTCGCCCTTCACGTGGATCGGCCCCTCGACGACGTTCTCGAGCGCGGTCCGGTTGGCGAACAGGTTGAAGCGCTGGAAGACCATGGAGACCCGCGTGCGGATCGCCTTGATGCCGCGCTTGTCCCGGTCGACCCGCTGCCCGTCGACGCGGATCTCGCCGCCGTCGTAGGCCTCGAGCCCGTTGATGCAGCGCAGGAGGGTCGACTTGCCGGATCCCGAGGGCCCGATGATGCAGACGACCTCACCCTTGGTGACCTCGGCCGAGACACCCTTGATCACCTCCAGCGCGCCGTAATGCTTGCGGACGTCCTCCAGCACGATCATCGATGCCGCCCCTTCGCCTCGAAGTGGCGGACCAGCAGGATCAGCGGCAGGCTCAGCGCGAGGTACATCAGCGCCACCAGGGTGTAGACGCTGGTGTTCTTGAAGGTCGACGAGGCGATCAGCTTTCCCTGGAGCGCCAATTCGGCGACCGTGATGGTCGAGGCCTGCGACGAGTCCTTGAGCATCATGATCATGATGTTTCCGTAGGGCGGCAGCGCGATCCGGATCGCCTGCGGCAGGATCACCCGCCGCATGGTCATGCCCCAGCCCATGCCGATCGACAGCGCCGCCTCGACCTGCCCGCGATCCACCGCCTCGATGCCGGCGCGGAAGTTCTCGGCCTGATAGGCCGAATAGGCGATGCCGAGGCCGATGATCGCCGCCTGGACGGCGGTGAGCGACAGGCCGAAATCGGGCATCACGAAGTAGATGTAGAACAGCTGCACGATGATCGGGATGCCGCGCAGGATGTTGATCATCACCGCGCTGAAGCCCGACAGGATCGCGATGCCGGAGACCCGCATCACCGCCCAGACCAGCCCGAGCAGCGTCGAGACCACCAGGGACGCGATCGTGATCAGGATCGTGAGCTGCACGCCCTGCAGGAGGATCGGCAGGTAGTCCTGGGCGTCGGCGAGGAACTCGCGCATGAAGGTCAGGACCGGTCGGCCGACGGCGGCAGACCCCACTTGGTCAGGATCGCCTGGAGCGTCCCGTCGGCCTTCAGCTTGGCGAGCGCCTTGTCGATCTTGGCCAGGAGCTCGGTGTCGGTCTTGCGGACGCTGAGGCCGACCGAGGCGACGACGGTCGGCTTGAAGGTCTCGACGAGGCGGACGCCGGGAAACAGGCCCTGCTTGACGTAGTAGGCGAGGATCGGCGCGTCGGCGAAGCCGGCCTTCAGCCGCCCGGAATTGACGTCCCGGATGATGTCGGGGATCGCGTCGTAGATCTTCACCTCGTTGAAGAGGCCCGACTTCTTCAGCGGCTCGACGAAGGCGGTGCCGACCTGGGCGCCCACCGTCTCGCCCTTCAGGTCGGCGAAGGACGTGTAGTCCTTCGTGTCGGTCTTCGGGACGATCAGCCCCTCGCCGTAGCTGTAGACGGGCGCCGAGAACGACACGACCTCCTTGCGCTGCGGCGTGATGAACATCGCCGCCGCGATGATGTCGATCTTCGAGGCGGTGAGCGCCGGGATCAGCGTCGAGAATTGCAGCGGCTCGACCGCGACCGTGAAACCCGCCTCCTTGCTGACCGCGTTGACGAGGTCGACCATCACGCCTTGAATGCTGTTCGTCTTGGTATCGAGGAAGGTGAAGGGCAGGCCGGTGGGCGTCGATCCCACCTTCAGGGCCTGCGCGCCGACGGGGGCGCCGAGGACGCCGAGGAGCAGCGCCGACGACAGACACAGCTTGGCCAACCGTCTTCCCATGGTGCCGCTCCCGTGCAGTGCCCGGGTCACGCGGCGGAAGCCGGGCCCGATTTCATTCTCGTGAAGAATACCGCACGTTTTCGGTATCGACGCAAGCGACTTTCACGTGCATGAAGAAGCACACGAGAGGCAGGCTGGCGTGACGGTGAGCATCCCCCGAGGCGAGGCAACGGGTCCGGAACCGGTCGACCGGGCTGTGGGTCAGCGACTGCGCGGCCTGCGTCGCGCGCGCGGACTCTCGCTGGAGGCGGTGGCGTCCAGCACGGGGCTGTCGATCGGCTTCATCAGCCAGGTCGAGCGGGGCCTGTCGTCGCCGTCCCTGCGGGTCCTGGCGCTGCTCGCCGACACGCTGCAGATCGGGATCGGCGGCCTGTTCGAATCGGGGCCGGACGCGCCCGACCTGGATCCCATCGTCGTGTTCCGGAAGGACCGGCCGGAACTTCAGCTCTGGCGGGCCGGCATCACCAAGCAGCTCCTGACGCCTCCGGGGGGCACGCAGGGGATGAGCCTGTTCCACATGGTGCTGAAGCCCGGCGCGAGCACCGGCGACGAGCCGTTCAGCCACGACGGCGAGGAAGCCGGCCTCGTCCTCGCGGGGCGCCTCACCCTGATCGTCGAGGCGCGGACGCTCCAGCTCGCGGAGGGCGACAGCTTCCGCTTCGAGAGCCGGCGGCCGCACCGCTTCAGCAATCCCGACCCGCGCAGCCAGACCACTGTCCTGTGGGTCAACGTCCTCGGATCACCGGCGACGACGTGAGCGGGGCGCGGCGCGTCAGTTGCTCAGGCGCACGCTCGCGAGCGTGGTGCTGAAAAGCTTCAGCATGGCGGCGGTGATGTCGCCGTTCGTCGACACCGGAAAATACATGCCGTCGGACGCGCAGGCCTGCAGGGCCGGCCCGATCTTCGCCTCGTACGGCCTCACGTAGCTGTTGTAGAAATCGTTATCGTAGATCGGCAGGTACTGCGTGTAGATGATGCCGATCTTGACGTTCTTGTTCTTGAGATTCGTGCAGGTCGAGGGACTCAGCGGCCCGATGAAGCGGTTGCTCTGGATCTGGAAACCCGCGCTCTGGTTGGTGACGCTGCCGCCGGTGTCCTCGACGCCGTCGGTGACCATGAACAGGAACCGGATCGGCTTGTCCGGCGTCAGCCCGTCGCCGCTGGCCGGGATCGTCGCATTCATCTTCGCGATGGCCCGCTCGAAATCGGTCTGGTTGTCGGACTGATTGTAGTAGGCGTAGGCGATATCGATGTTCGGGGTCGCATTCTTGATGTTGTTCAGGGTCGGCGTCATCGCCTGCAGCCGCGTCTGCGTCACCGAATCGTTGAAGGTCCACATCTCCATTTGGAACTGTTGCGGCAGCAGCATGCTGACATTCGCCTGATCGACGAGCGCCGAGACCGCGTCTCGCAGGACTTGGATGCGGAGCTTGATGTTGTTCCGCAGCGCCACATGGTAGAAGTCGTTCTGATCGTCGCCGGTGATGTTGCCCTTGTTGTCGAAGGTGTGCTGGTGGCAGGCGAACGCGCACCCGTTGGTCGCGCGCTTCATGTTGCTCACGTCGGCGTCGGTCGCCGCGAGCCCCATCGACGGCGAATTGTCGAGCAGCAGGTAGTAGTTGATGTACTGCGAGGTGTTGCGGGTCGCCGACGACGTGCCGCTGATCGGCATGGCCGGGATCTGCATCATCGACGCCAGGCTCGTCTTGACCGTCGCCGTGTAGCTGGCGGTGAGGCTCAGCGTCTTCGCGCTGTTCACCGGCGCGCCGGGGGCGAACGAGGTCACCGTGACGCCCGGAACCTTGGCGGCCTCGGCGCGGAACTGGGTCTCCATGTTCTGCAAGGTCGTCGTCGGGATCGTGTTGGTCTTCTGCGACATCACCGCGAGCACGGCGCCGTCGAGGGCGGTGTCGAGCTGGGTCTTCGCGGCGTTGCGGCGCCCGTAATCGATCGCCGCCGCCGTGGCGAACATGACCGGCAGCGTGACGAGCGCGAACGTCAGCGCGACTTGGCCGGAGCGCGCCCGCGGAAACGCCGTGACGGCCTGCTTGAGAGTGCGGTTCAACCGGATGCGGAACACCGACACGGGCCTTCCCTCGACCATTAGTTGTAGACCGGGCAGGCGGTGCCGCCCGGCATGACGATCTCGCTGGGGGTGCGCTCGGACCACGGGATCTGCCGCGTGAAGGTCAATCCGCGGCCGCCGAAGATCCAGCGGTACAGGGCACTCCCGATGATCGGGGTGTAGGGCATCGTGACTTCCGCCAGGATGTAGCGGGCCCCGTCGAACTGATAGGCGGCCGGCGTGGCGGGAAGTCCGTTGCTCCCGTTGGCCTGGTTGGCCGGGCGCTTCGTGGCGTTCTGCGGCCAGCTGGAGCAGACGAAGCCCTTGAGCGACCCGTTCACCGTTTCCACGCCCATCGCGTTGACCACGATCTGCAGGCCGGACGCGTCCAGCGGGCGCAGGATCGCGGTCGCCGCACTGGTGATCTTCGTCATCCCGTCCTGCGTCGCCAGAGCCATCCCGTTCTGGGTCGCCAGGGCGTTGTCCACCCGTCCGGACAGATCGCCCAGCGTGCGCGCGAACAGGGTCAGTTTCCGGGTCGCGTCGACGACGCGCGTCAGCTCGGCGGTCCCGAAATACAGGACGATCAGCAGCGGCAGGACGAGCGCGAACTCGACGGCGGCGATCCCGCGCTCGTCGCGGCGGAAGCGGCTCAGGCCGATCAAAGGGCCGCCCATCACGAGCACCCCGACGGTGCGGTGTAGGGTTCCACCTTGAACACCGTCGCGGCCTGCAGCACCCGCCGCTTGTTCGGCAGGTTGGGCACGGCGGCACCGAGCAGCGGGAAGAAGACCGGTATGTCGACCGCGGCCTGCACGATCACGATGGCCGAGTTCCCGGCGCAGGCGTAGCTGGCGAAGTTCGGGTTCCAGTCGCTCGCACCGTTGGCGTTGGTCGCGACCGGCGAGACCGGGGTGGCGGACCCGTAATCGGCCACCTTCATCACGCTGACCCGGACGTTGGCGCAGGTGAAGATCGTGACCCGGGGCGTGCCGTTCGGCTGCGTGCAGATCGCCGTTCGGAAGCGGCTCATCAGCGTCGCGGAATCGGTTGTGCCGGCGTTCGTCGTCTGGAACGCGCCCGTGTAGATCTGCCGGCTGGCGTCGGACACCGCCTGCTGGAGGATCTCCTGCTCCCAGAACGCGATCCCGTTCTCGAGGCAGGCCCCGACCAGCGCGAAGAACGGCAGGGACACCAGAGCGAATTCTACGGCCGTCGCGCCCCCGCGCGCTCGCGCGAAGCGCGCGGCCCGTTCCCGGAGGTCGAGCAAGCGCGACGCCGCTCGGATAGCCCTGCTCACATCCCAACTCGAAATCGGAACCACCGAGCTCGAGAGAGCATCAAAAGCTTACTTTTCTCCGCGCATCACTGCTCAAAGTCGATCCGTTCACACACATGTGCTACCGAGCGGGCGCCGGTATAGTTCGTTAGCATCAACCAACAGTTGAGAACGCGACTCTCCCAGCTATCGTCGGTGACGCGGCGCGATCGCACTCTTCGGCCGGGCGGAGATCGTCGCGTCGCCATCGCGCGAAGCGGTCGGCAAGACGAGGGACGCGTTCGGCAGACGTTCGGCGTGCTTCGACAGGCGGATGACGTGGAAATAGGACATTGCACAGTCACGATCGGCCGGAGCGGCGCAGAATCGCGACGAGATAAGTGCCATTAAGCGCGGCTTAAGAGGTCGCCGATATTTTCACCGGCCAATATAAACCGCATGGCGATCCCCGATCATGGCCCGCGCTCTGCCGGACGTTGCCTCCATCGAAGAGGGTGTTGGGCTCCTCCGGACCCAGCTCCTGTCGATCTCCGACGCGATCGCGCGTACGCGCCAGGAGATCGCCGACCTCCGGCAGGAACAGGAGACGAGCCGCGCGCGCGACGAGCTCCTCGCCGTGGTGCAGGGCACCGAAGACGCCACCAACGCGATCCTGACGGCCTCGGAGAAGGTGGATACGCTCGCGCGCGGCATCGTGAGACGGTCGGGCGAGGACGCCAACCGGGCCGACGCCCAAGCCATCCAGATCGAGATGCAGACGATCTTCGAATCCTGCAATTTCCAGGACCTCACCGGCCAGCGGATCTCGAAGGTCGTGCGCACGATCGTCCTCGTCGAGGAGCGGATCGGCGAGATGCTGCGCGTCTGGTCCGGGCCCGGCGACGCGCCCTCGCGGCCGAACCCGACGACCGACACGCGCAGCGAGGAGGCGGCCCTGCTCAACGGCCCCGTCCTGCCCGGCGACGCCTCGGTATCGCAGGACACGGTCGACGCGATGTTCCCGTAAGGCACGGTCCGGAAGGCGTGCCGATGGGCCGGATACTCCTCATCACGGACGATCCCGCACGCAGCCAGGGCCTGGCCCAGGACCTGTCCGATGGCCTGTCTTGCGAACTCCACGATCTGCGGGCCGCGCAATTGCCCCTCGGCGGCGCGACCGCGATCGTCACCGACGTGCACGATCTGGGCACGAGCTCCGTCGAGCGTCTCCGCCGCCGTCTCGCGGAAGTCCGGCACGGCGCTCCGCTGACCGTCCTGCTCCACACCGACAGCCCGCGAACCCGGCTGCTCGGCGTCGCCCTCGGCGCGACCCACACGCTGTGCGCGCCCTTCGACACGGATCGCCTGCGGGAGACGCTGGGGGCGCCGCGCGCGCCCGCGCGCCTCGCGACCTTCGCGGACGAGCCCCTGCCGGCCTGCGCCGTGCGGACGGCCGCGGCGGTGCGCGGATTCTACGCCTCGGTGTTCGTGCCCGACCAGCCGATCACGCCCGGCGTCATCGACAACGGAACCCAGGCCATCGACCTCGCGATCCGGGACACCGGGATCCGCGACTGGGTGCGGGCGGTCCGCCAGTTCGACGACGCCACGCACCAGCACTGCCTGCTGGTCGCCGGTCTGGCGGCGGCCTTCGCGGCGAGCCTCGGCCTCGGCGAGCAGGAGCGCCACCGCCTGACCAAGGCGGCCCTGCTGCACGATGTCGGCAAGATCCACATCCCGGCCGCCATCCTCAACAAGCCGGGCCGGCTCGACGACGCCGAGCTGGCCGTCATGCGGCTGCATCCGGAGAAGGGCTACACGATGCTCGTCGATCAGGGCTTCGAGCAGCAGATGCTGCACGTCGTCCGGTCGCACCACGAGATGCTCGACGGGTCGGGCTATCCGGACCGGCTCAAAGGGGAGGAGATCCCCGACCTCGTCCGCCTCGTCACCGTCTGCGACATCCACGCGGCCCTGATCGAGCAGCGGCCCTACAAGCAGCCCATGGCGAGCGAGGCGGCCTACGCGATCCTGGAGGGCATGGCGGGGCGGCTCGACCCGGCGATCGTCGGCGCGTTCCGGCCGGTCGTCGCCGCCTTCGCGCCCCACACCCTCAACGCGGCCTGACAGCGGTCGGCGGCGTCGGGCCGCGGCTCTCGCGTTCCTTCGGCCGCGTTCCTTCAACATACGAGAGCCGCGCCGCGGAGGGATCCGCGGCGCGGCGTGAATTGCGCACCGTCACGGCGTCGCGGGCTGCGGCGTGCGCGGCCC
>NZ_JBKFBI010000146.1:0-15016 GCF_053346095.1 Methylobacterium sp. A52T
CCTGCCGCCAGCGTTCGCTCTGAGCCAGGATCAAACTCTCACGTTGAAGAGAAAGATCCGGCCGATCACGTGTATTCTCAGACGGAGCCTCACATCGACCAAGCATCAAACGCTTCACAGCGCCAGACACCCGTCGGTGAGCTCAGAAAGAAGTACAGCAGATCGGCACAAGTCTACTCACGCCAGACCCTAAGGCCCGGCCGCAAGGACAAACGCCGCCCGCGTCTCCCTTCCTCAATCCAACTTGTCAAAGAGCGCCCCGGAACCCCGGGGCTCATCAGAGGCAAACAGAAGACCGCCCGGCAATCCCGCCGGCCAATCCCGCCGCTTGTCAGAAGATGGCTCAGCGCCCGGTCCACTTCCGCGGCCGGCGCCGATGAGCCGGGGTATAGAGCCCTCGAATTTGCCCGTCAACAGCCCTGTTCGGTCCGCGAGCTGTTTTTTCGCGTGGCCCGCGCGATGGCCGCCGCGTCGCCTCCCTGCCCTCGTAGGAGGGCAGAGATGTCCGGGGTCCGGTCAGTACCCCTTCTTCACCTGCGCGAGCGCCGCGCTGAGCCCCCGCGCGACCCGCGCCCGCTCGTCCGGCCCGGCGTCGCGCGCCACCAGCGCCTGCTGCCGGCGCGAGACCAGGGTCAGGCGCTGGAGGCCGTACTCGTCGTCCTCGACCGTCTCGAGCTTGGTCCAGAGTGGGTTGAACCGCCACTCCCGCCGCTCGCCGCGGTGGCTGACCCGGGCCAGCAGGATCTCGATCTGCGAGATCATCACCTCCTCGAAGGAGCGCCCGCGCCGGAAGCTCACCTTGAGCGCCGCGTAGATCGCCAGCATGTCGAGGCCGAAGAAGCCGGCCACGGGCCAGAAGCCCATGCGCCACGCCCAGATCGAGACGGCGACCGAGACCGCGCAGCACCCGGTCATGACCACCCGGAAGCCGCGACGGCTCAACGACTGGTGCGGCCGGATCGTCGCGGTGAAGACGGGCCGGTCGATCGTGTCCGGATCGAGCCCGTACGGGTGGACGGAAGGATTGCCGCTCGCCATGCGATCCATATAACGCGCCGATGCCCGCCAGAAAGACTCCCCCGCCCGTGACGGATCGCGCCGGTCGCGCCGCCGCGGGACCGGATGAGACCGCGTCCGAGACGGTATCCGGGACAGCCCCGGCGCCGCGGGGCAAGGGCGGGTCCGGGAGCAAGGCCGAGGGAACGTCCAAGAAGGCGTCCAGGCGGGCGTCCAAGGGGGTGTCCAAGGGGGCATCCGAGAGCGCCGCCTCCGCGCGGCTCGCGGGTCCGATCGCGCCGGCCGTCACCGCGCGGGTGGACACGGCCCCCGTGGCCGTCGACGCGGCGACCCTCGCCGAGATCTTCCGCCGCTTCCAGGCGGCGGAGCCGGAGCCCAAGGGCGAGCTCCACTACGTCAATCCGTTCACGCTCCTCGTCGCCGTGGTGCTCTCGGCCCAGGCGACCGACCGCGGCGTCAACCTCGCCACCGGCCCGCTCTTCGCGGTCGCCGACACGCCCGAGAAGATGCTGGCGCTCGGCGAGGACCGGGTCCGCGACTTCGTGCGGACGATCGGGCTGTTCAACACCAAGGCGAAGAACGTCGTCGCCCTCTCGCGCATCCTCGTGGAAACGCACGGCGGCACGGTCCCGGCGAGCCTGGAGGCCCTGCAGGTCCTGCCCGGGGTCGGTGCCAAGACCGCGAGCGTGGTGCTCAACATCGCCTTCGGGGTTCCGCGGATCGCCGTCGACACCCACATCTTTAGGGTCTCGAACCGGATCCCGCTCTTCGTCGGCGCCACGACCGACAAGGTCCAGGCCGGGCTCGAGGCGATCGTGCCGGACGCCTACCGCCTCCACGCCCATCACTGGCTGATTCTGCACGGACGCTACACCTGCAAGGCGCGCAAGCCCGAATGCCCGCGCTGCCTCATCGCCGACCTCTGCCGCTACCCGTCCAAGACGATCGATTGACGACCGATTGACGACCGCACGACGACCGCGAGGCGCGCGCGCGACGGGTCGCGGAGGCCGTCCCGGGCACGTCCCGACCGGCCTCCGCAATCCCGCCCTGCGGGCTAACGCGTTGTGCTGGAAGCCCGCTTCCGCTAGTTTGGCGGCCGGTCGCCGGGGCCCTCGGGCAGAGGCCGTCCGGCGGCCCGACCTCGCGTCCGGTCGCCGCGCCGCGGATTCCTCCCAATCGTCGCGCATCAGGAGCCTCGGCCCATGGACTTCCTCAAACCACGGTACACGCCTATGAATCGCCGCCGTCGCATCTACGAGGGCAAGGCGAAGGTCCTCTACGAGGGGCCGGAGCCCGGCACGCTCATCCAGCACTTCAAGGACGACGCGACGGCCTTCAACGCGAAGAAGCACGAGGTCATCGACGGCAAGGGTGTGCTGAACAACCGGATCTCGGAGTTCGTCTTCCAGCACCTCAACGACATCGGCGTGCCGACGCACTTCATCCGTCGGTTGAACATGCGCGAGCAGCTGATCCGCGAAGTCGAGATCATCCCCCTCGAGGTCGTGGTGCGCAACGTCGCGGCCGGCTCGCTCGCCACGCGGCTGGGCCTGGAGGAAGGCACGCAGCTGCCGCGCTCGATCATCGAGTTCTACTACAAGAACGACGCGCTGAACGATCCGATGGTCTCCGAGGAGCACATCACCGCCTTCGGCTGGGCGACGCCCCAGGAGATCGACGACATCATGGCGCTGGCGATCCGCGTCAACGACTTCCTGTCGGGTCTCTTCCTCGGCGTCGGCATCCGTCTGGTCGATTTCAAGATGGAGACCGGCCGCCTCTGGGAAGGCGACATGATGCGCATCGTCGTCGCCGACGAGATCTCCCCGGATTCCTGCCGGCTCTGGGACATCAAGTCCTCCGACAAGCTCGACAAGGACCGGTTCCGCAAGGATCTCGGCGGCCTGATCGAGGCCTATACCGAGGTCGCCAAGCGCCTCGGCATCATATCGGAGAACGAGAAGGTCCAGGGCGGCGGCCCGCGCCTCGTGCAGTAGGCCCGGTCAGGCGCCCGGCCGGCGCAGGGGCGCCGGCCCGGCCTCGGGAAACCCTGCGCGCAGCCGCGCGTGGGTCGAGAGTTCCGGGTCGAAGCCCGGGTGATAATGGGGGTCCTGCACCAGCAGCGACCCCCATCGCGTTCTCAGCGCCGCGATCTCGCGCGCGTGGCGGGCCTGGGCCTCTCGGGTCCAGCGACGGCTCGCCGCCTCGCGGTGATGGAGGACCGCCCCGGGGACCAGGAGCGTGCGGTAGCCGGCCGCGTTCAGGCGCAGGCAGAGATCGACGTCGTTGAAATCGACCGCGAAGACCGCCTCGTCGAACCCGCCGACCGCGCGGAACTTCGCCGCCTCGACGGCCAGGCACGCCGCGGTCACCGCCGACACCGTGTGGGTGACGCGCAGGGCCCCGAGGTAGCCGGGAGCGTCGCCGGGAAAGTGCCGGTGCCCGTGGGTGACGAGGCCGCCGGTGCCGAGCACGATGCCGCCGTGCTGGATCCGGCCCTCGCCGTCGAGGAGCTTGGCACCGACCGCCCCGACGTCCGGGCGGAGGGCCTCCCGGGCCATGCGGGACAGCCAGTCGGGCCGGAAGGCCTCGACGTCGTTGTTGACGAAGACCAGCAGCCTGCCGCGGGCGCGGGCCGCGGCGGCGTTGTTCATCGCGGCGAAGTTGAACGGCCCGGGCCAGGGCACGACGTGCCCCCTCCCCTCCCCCTCCAGCGCCCGCAGGTAGGCCAGCGTCTCGGGCTCGCGACTGTCGTTGTCGCAGACGATGATCTCGGTCGACGGCCAGTCGGTGCAGCCTCGCAGGCTCTCGAGACAGGGGCGCAGGAGATCCAGGCGGTCGCGGGTCGGCACGATGAGGCTCGCCAGGGGCCGCTCGTCCGGCAGGGGATGCTCGACCTGCACGAGACCGTCGGGCTCGACGGCCACGCCAACGCGCTCCCGCCCTGTCCGGTCGAGATGATCGCGCACCAGCGCGTGGTGGGGGACGCGCCCGGCTTCGCCGCCCCGCGTCGCGGTCGAGGCACCGCGCCGGACCGACAGGATCTCCGGCAGGTGGCCGACCGCGCCGGGACCGAAGCGCTCCGCGATGCGGAATGCGGCCTCGGCGGGACTGCCGGGATCGTGGCCGGACTCGAGGGCGCCGCGTCGGCAGGCCAGCACGGGGCCGAGATAATCGAGGGCGGCGAGCCGGTCGGCGTCGAAGACCGGCGGCAGAACCGGCAGCACCGCGCCGCCGGGTCGCTCCTGCACCAGGGCGTCGCCGTACAGCGCCTGCAGGTCGGGCTCGCGCGCGAACGCGGCGGCGATGCGGCCGGGCGCACCGGCGACGAGGACGCCGTCGCCGATCAGGCGGATCGCGTCTCCCGGACCGGCCGGGGCCGGGGGGAAGCGGTCGAGGATCCCGGGCGGCAGGGCGAGCCGATGGTCGATCCCGATCAGGGCCGCGAGCGCCTGCCGGGCGCGCAGGCGCTTACCCGTCACGCGCGCGCGCAGGATCGCGGCCGCCGCCCGGGGATGCGCGAGGAGCTGGCGCGTCGCGCCCACCAGCGCGCGCCAGGAGCGACGCGAGGCTCCGAGATACGGCGCGGCGTCGCGGTCCGACGCGCTGTCCGATGCGCCGTCCGGGGCGCCGTCCGACCGCGGCGTCATTCCAGATCCTCGCCGAACGTCGTGACCGACAGGGCGGGGTGGTAGAACGGATCGTGCCGGATCACGGCCCGCCAGCGCTCGGAGAAGCGGGCGGCCTCCTGCTCGAAGCGGGCGCGCTTGGCCCCGACGGACGGGCCGCGGCTGACGGATTCGAGGTGGGCCAGCGTCGCGGCCGGCGTCCAGACCGTCTTCCAGCCGGCGGCGCCGAGGCGGAGGCAGAAATCGACGTCGTTGAAATCGACCGGGAACGCCTCGGCGTCGAAGCCGCCCACCGCCAGATACTTCTCCCGCGCGACGGCGAGGCAGGCGGCCGTGACCGCCGAGACCTCGTGCGCCACCCGCAGCTGGCCGAGATGGCCCGGCGTGTCACCGGGCCGGCGGCGCAGGATGTGGCCGGCCCGGCCGCCGAGGCCGACGACGACGCCGGCATGCTGCAGCGTGCCGTCGCCGTAGAGAAGCTTCGCCCCGACGGCGCCGACCTCCGGCCGGCACGCCTGCCGGACCATGGCCTCGAGCCAGGCGGGCTCCAGCACCGCGACGTCGTTGTTCAGCAGGACGACGATCGTCCCGGACGCCGCGGCGACGCCGGCGTTGACCATCGCGGCGAAGTTGAAGGGCTGCGGGTCCATGAGGATCCGGACGCGCGGATCGCCGCGCAGGGTCGCGTAGTGGTCGAGCACCGCGGGATCGGTGGAGCCGTTGTCGACGATGATCAGCTCGATCGCCGCGTAGGCGGTCTCGTGGAGCACCCCGCGGCAGACGCGGGTGATCAGGTCGAGGCGGTCGCGCGACGGGATGACGACGCTCACCAGCGGCACCGGATCCGGCAGGGGCCACGCGAGGCGAACGGCACCGTCCTGGATCCCGGCGCGGAACAGAGGCTGTCCCGACCGGTGCGCGTCCAGGGCCGCGGCCCGGGCCGACGGGTCCAGACCGTCTCCGGCGCTGCGGGCGAGGATCCGCGGGACATGCGCCACCCGCGCGGCGGTGGTCATCGCGGCGATCACGATGGCCGGCGCGAGTGCGACCATCGGGCCGACCGGGCGCGCCATGGCCGCGGCCAGCCACGTCCGCGACAGGAGCAGGGGAAACCCGGGATAGCCGGTCGCCAGGGCGAGGTCCGGGCTCCAGTCCGGCTTCAGCTGCGGGCGACCGTCGGGGCCGACCGCGTCGCCGTAGGCGATGTCCGCTCCCGACAGGGCCTGGGCCAGCAGCGCCAGGGCCTCCGGCTCCGGGACGTCGCCGGGGCGCAGCAGGCACAGGGCGTCCGCCTCGCCGGAAAGCTCGTCGAAGCCGGAAGCCGCATCCCAGGTTCGATGCGAGAGCGGCCCGCCGGCCGATGCGGGCGGCGTCCCCGCCCACGCGACCTGGATCGACTCGGGGCGGTGCGTCTGCGCGTTCAGCGCGTCGCGCGTGGCCGACAGCGCCGCCGCGTCCCCGGCTCGCGCGAGAACGACGCATCGGATCCGCAGGGCGGAGGGCGCGACGCGGGCGGGCCGGGTCCGGGCGGCGGCCCAGGCCGGGAAGCGGGCCATCGGGGTCACCGCGCAGGCGCCGCGCAGGATGTCGCGGTAGCGCCGTTCCGAGCCGCGGGCGCGCTCGTAGAGGGCGGAGACGCAGCGCCAGGGCCGGCGCAGGAGGCACTGCGCGAGCACCTCGACCTCGCGCCGGGCGCCGACCCGCTCGAGGGCGAAGTCCGCACCGGCAGAGAGGCGGATCTCCCGGGTGTCCGAGGGGATCAGCCCGAGCCAGTGGGCGAGCCCCTGCGCGGCTCCCGGCAGGAGGAAGTCCTGGACCGTCCCGTCAGGCCCTCGCAGGACGCGGAGGATCGGGCGCCGGGGCGCATTCGTCGGATCACCGGCATAGCTCAGCACGATCCAGCCGGCGGGCCAGCCGGCGGGATGGTCCGGGAGCACGAGGCGGCGATCGAAGACGGGATCGTCCGTGGATTCCAGCCGGAACCGGGTCTGCCGGCCGAGCCAGAGCCTGTCGCGGCCGGTCCGGGCAATCAGCGGGGTCGGATCGCCGAGGCGCGCCGCGGCGTCACTGGGCAGCGTCGCCTCCGCCGGGTGGCGCCGCGGCGACAGCCGGTTTGCGGCGGCGCGGTTTCGCGGCGGGCTTGCCGCCCGCACCCTTGCCGGTCCCGACACCCACCGCGATGTCGTAATCGGCCGTCATGGCGGCCGGAACCTGCAGCTCGTCGGCCACGACCGTGGCGAAGCCCTGCGCCTCTCCGGGCCCGACGATCACGCTGGCCCGCTCGGTGCGGCTCGAGACGGTCTTGCCGTCGTGGCGGATCTGGAACGTCACCGGCACATCGAACCGGCCCGGCGCGCCCGCCGGCCCGAGCAGGACGTTGATCTCGGCGCCCACCTTGACGGTGATCGAGCCGTCCTGACGCCGCGTGCATTCGCGGGCGAGACGGCCGAGGGAGAACTGGGTGCGCACCGTGTCGCCCGCGAGCGTGCGAGAGGCCGCCCCGCCTTCCGCAACCTCGACCGTCGGGCAATAGGCCGGGTCGAGGGCTTCGGGCTGCGACGGCGGGACCGTCGTGCCGCCGTACTTGAACAGGTTGGAGAAGATGTTGCCCTCCTCGGCCCGGCCCGGGGCCGTGGCGGCGAGCGACGCGGCGAGCACCGAGGCGCCGAGCCGGAGAGCGACGGTCCGGCGCCGGGCCATGTCCGAGGACCGCGTGAGGCTCCTGTTCCGATGTCCGATCATCGCACGGCTCCCGAACGGCACCGTCATTTCAGGCTGTCGAACCCGGCCGCGAAGCCCTTCATCGACAGCGGGATGCCGACGCCCTCCTCGGGCGTCTGGAACACGATGAAGGTGGCCTGCGTGCCGTTCTTGAACTGGCGGATCAGCCCGTCATCCATCACGACCTCGGCCACGCAGCCGGTGGTGAGGCAGCGGACGAAGCCGGCGCGGCCGATATCCGTCTGGTCGATCTTCAGGCCGAGCCCGGAAGGCAGGAGAACGCCCAGCGGCGCCACCACCCGCAGCAGGTAACCGCGATTGTCGGCGGTCTTGAGGACGATGACCACCAGGGTCAGGTTGGGCCTGTCCTCGGCGGCGAGATACTGGACCAGGGCGCACTGCTCGGCCTTCGCGCCGGCCGGCGTCTCGCAGCGCAGCTGCCAATCGTCGAAGGTCTTGCGCACCATGCCCTGAGCCGCGGCCGGCCCGGCGGGCGCGAGTGCCGCCGCGACGAGGGCGAGGAGAACCGGCAGCGCGGCGCGCCGGAAACGAACGAGCCTCGCGTGAAGCGGCACCACCGATCCCTTCGGAACGCTCCGGCCGAGGACCGGCGGGAGCCGTACAATCGGGCGTGTTCCGACCATGGTCCGCCCCGCGCTGTCAAGCGATGCGGGCGCGGTGTTGCGCGTCGGCGCTACCCGTGACGGTTTCAGCGGCCTAGATTGTGTTCGAACACTCCTCCAGCTCCGGATCCTGACGCCGTGATGCGCCCGCTCACTCTCTCGGCCGCCTACCTGGTGGCCACCCTCGCGCAGGCGGGAGCCCAGTCCCTGCCGGTCGGAGAGACCACCTACATCGAACGCTCGCTGAACCACTCGGACACGCTGGTGATCGAGCATCCGCCCGTGGCGGCGAACCCGTACGGCCGCCGCAACGGTCAGGCGGCCATCGCCGGCTACTGCCGGGACGGCGGCCTGGTCCGCCGCCGGGACGAGTTCGGCAACCCGGTGATCATCCGCCAGCGGGAGATCTGCGACAGCGTCGCGCCGCGCACCCTCAGCCCGGGGCAGGTCGATCCCCGCCCGAGCTGGCCGGCGGACGCCGTGGCGCGCCACCGGGTGCTCCGCGTCAAGGGCTGATACCGGGCTGATGCGGGGCAGAGGTCGGCTCAGCCGTAGCGATGCAGGCCGGTGCCGTGGCGCTTGAGCCACGCTTCGGCCGCGTCGGTGTTCGGGCAGAGCGCCTGCACCAGCGCCCAGAAGCGCGGGGAGTGGTTCATCTCGCGCAGATGCGCCATCTCGTGGGCGACCAGATAGTCGAGCACCATCGGCGGCGCGAGGATCAGGCGCCACGAGAAATTCAGCTCGCCGCGGGCGGTGCAGGATCCCCAGCGACTGCGGGTATCGCGCAGCGTGACCCGGACCGGCCGCTGCCCGAGCCGCGCCGCGTAGCGCTCGATCGCTTCGGTCAGGTCGCGCTTGGCCTCGCGGGCCAGGAAGTCGCGGACCCGGCGCGCCACGTGGGCGGCGTCGCACGACACCGACAGCACCGCCTCACCCTCGACGGACTCGATGCGGACGGGACCGCTCCGGGTGCCGCGCTGGCTGATCCGGTGGGGCTCACCGCGGAGCGGCAGGCTGGCTCCGAGCTCGAAGAGCACGCGGGTCGGCACGCGCGCCAGACGCGCGGCGATCCACTCCGCGTGGCTCGCCGCGAAGCGCTGCGCCGTGTTGATGGCGGTGCGGCTCGGCAGGGTGATCACGGCCTCGCCGGTTGCGGCCGAGACGCGGAGCGTGATGCGGCGCGCGGTCGGCCGCCGACGGAGGGCGATGCGGAGGCTGGCCCCCTCGTGCTGGACCTCAAGATGATCGGGATCGGGGCGACGCAGCAGCGCGAGGGGCATGCGCGACTTCTAGCTGGGCCGGGCCCGGGGCTCCAGATCCCGCGTCCCTGAATCGCCGCGGCGGCCTCAGCTGGCGAGGGCCCGGGTCCAGACGTCGGTCTCGGGGAGGACGAGGAGCGCGGCGGCGGCCAGGGCGATCCCATACGGGATCCCGGTCTTGGCGTCGTGCAGGTGCAGGGCGAACGGCATGCGCGCGATCCGGCCGGGCAGCGGATGCGTCCGCGCGAACAGGATCGCCAGGGTCAGGGCGCCGCCGAACACCGAGGCCACCAGGAGGTAGTCGCCGAGGCCGTCGAAGCCGAGCCACAGGGCGGTGGCGGCCGCGAGCTTCGCGTCGCCGCCGCCGATGACGCCGAAGGCGAACAGCGTGAACGTGACGAGCAGGACGACGGCACCGGCGGCGCAGTGGAAGCCGATCTCGGTCCAGCTCATCGCGCTCGTCAGGGCCAGCAGCGCGAAGCCGGCCACGAGGGCGAGGGAGATCCGGTTCGGGATCAGCATGGTGAGCAGGTCGCTGGCGGCCGCGTAGGCCATCAGGAAGGGAAACAGGATCAGGAGACCGAAACCGGCCGGGCCCAGACCCGCCAGTCCCAGGCTTGCCGTCGCTGAACCGACCATCTCGGCGCCCATCTCGTCGCAGCCTGTCGCGTCACACAATACGGTCCGCCCCGGCGGACTGCCGGTCGGTCCGGATCTCGGATGTGCCGGGCGGCGAGCGCCGCCGCGAGCAACGGCGATCCCGGCAGGCCGGGAACCCGCGCCTCTCTCCGGGTTGCGAGGAGAGGCGGGATGTCTCGAACCTGCCGCAGATCGGACGTGTCTCGATCAGTTCAGGTTGCCGGAGATCTGGCTGAACTTGCTGGTCAGGCTGGTGCCGACGGTCTTCAGCGCGGTGATGATGGCCACGGCGATGAGGGCCGCGATCATGCCGTACTCGATGGCGGTGGCGCCGGACTCGTCCGAAGCAAAACGCGTGAACAGGGTCTTCATAGAGGGTGATCCTTCGATCAACACAGAGCGAGATAAAACTTGCGCGATGCCCGATGAAGAATTTTCAGGTCTCGATCGGCGGCCTGCACAGACTGCCGATTACGCCTTGAAAATCGGTTAAATCGATCCCGCACTGACCTAAAAGGCTGTCTCGCTGCGAGTTTGGTGAAGGTTGGGTTTCACCGATACGGCACAGTGCCGGGACTTGGTCTTGCTTAGCGCTTCCTTCACGGGTTCCGCGCTAGCCTCGGGCATCGGGTGGGCTCTCTATGACCGCCCGCCGTCTTGAGGAACCCCGATGCATCGCACCCTGTCGATCGCGGGCCGCGCCGGCCTCGTCGTCCTGCTGACGGGCGCCGCGGCCGCGGCCGGCCAGCCGGATCTCCTGCCCGTCGTGACCGTTCTCGTGGACAACGCTAAGGTGCTCCGCCTGCCGGAGAAGACGTCGACCGTCATCGTCGGCAACCCGATCATCGCCGAGGTGACGCCGCAGAAGAACGGCGTCCTCGTGCTCACCGGCAAGAGCTTCGGCTCCACCAACCTGATCGCCCTCGACAACGGCGGCGCGATGATCGCCGAGACGACCATCCGGGTCGAGGCGTCGCGGGACTCGACGATCACGGTGCAGCGCGGTCTCGACCGGGAATCCCTGTCCTGCACGCCGGGCTGCCAGCCGTCGGTGCAGCTCGGCGACTCGGCCAGCTACTTCGGTGCGACGAGCGGTCAGGCCGATGCCCGTCGCAAGCTCGCGACCGGCGGCGGCGCGGGCACGGTCCCGGCGGCCGATCACTGACCGGGCCGGGGTTCCATCGCGACATCGGCCGCGGCCTGGGGCAGGATCCCCCGGCCCTCGCCGATTCGCCGCGATGCCGCGGGGGCGATGACGCCAGGGAGACGTCGACGCCGATGTCCGCCATCACCCGCAATCCGCCGCCGCCCGCCGTCGACCCGGCCGTGCTGGCGGCCTTCCGCGACGTCTCGACGGCCACGATCAGCGACTGCCTGGCGCGGATGCCGGTCCTGGCCGGCCTGCGCCCGTTCCATCGCGGCGGGACGCTCGTGGGAACGGCCTTCACGGTCCGCGTCCGGAGCGGCGACAACCTGGCCATCCATCAGGCTCTGGAGGAGGTCCGCCCCGGCGACGTGATCGTGGTCGACGGCGCCGGCGACACGAGCCGCGCGCTGGTGGGCGACATCATGAAGGCCATCGCGGAGAGCCGGGGCGTGGCCGGCTTCGTGATCGACGGCGCCGTGCGCGACACGGCGGCGTTCGCGGGCGCGGACTTTCCCTGCTACGCCCGCGGCGCGACGCCGCGGGGGCCGTTCAAGACGGGCCCCGGCGCGATCAACGTGCCGGTCTGCGTCGGCGGCTGGACGGTGAGCCCGGGGGACGTGGTGGTCGGCGACGCCGACGGCGTCGTGTCCTTCCCGCCCGGCGACGCGGCCGCCCTGCTCGACGCCGTGCGGGCGCAGGCGGCCCGCGAGGCGGAGGTCCTGGAGCAGATCCGGGCCGGTCGCTACGACGGCCGCTACGCCCGGGTGGCGAAGGCCTGATCCGGCCCGGCGCCCTCGGGCTCGTGCAGGCGCCGCCACAGGGCATCGGCCGCGCCGCCTCGGCTCTCGCGCGTCCGGAACAGCCGGATCTCCACCGGAACGTCCAGCTCCTCCGGGCCTGCCCGCACGAGCTGTCCGCGGGCGATCGCCGCCTCCGCGAGCGTCACCGGGAGCCACGCGACACCGTCGCCCTCCTGGGCCATGGTCATCAGCGTCGCCGCCAAGTGCGACGTGAAGGCCGGCTCGTGGCCGGCCGCCGCCCCGCTCGCCGCCAGGATCCGGCCGAGCCCCGAGGCCTCGCCGTAGGCGAGGTAGCGGATCGCGCCGCTGAGGGGCCAGAGCGGCGCCCCCTCGGGCGTCGGTGCGCAGAGCGGCACCAGGCTGTCCGCCCCGACGCGGACCGACTCGCAGCGGCCGTCGTCCAGGGGCGTGGGGAGGTCCGCGCGGTGGTGGCACAGGAGCAGCTGCACCTCGCCGGCCAGCAGGATCGCCTCGCAGGCCGCCATGCTGTCCGAGATCAGGTTGAGGGCGCCCAGCGTCTCGAAGGGCGCGTGCCGGCGGATCCAGCCGGGAAAGAACGTGAACGACAGCGCGTGCGTGGCCGCGATCGCGAGGCTCGCATCCGCGCGCGCGCCGGCGGCCCGCGCCTCGCGGCACGCCCGATCCAAGCCCCGCATCAAGTCCTCGGCGTGCGGGCGGAAGCCCGTTCCGGCGGCGGTCAGGAGCGCGCCCTGCGCGCTCCGCAGGAACAGCGGCGTCCCGAGCCACGCCTCGAGCGCGCGGATGCGTCGGCTGAAGGCCGGCTGCGTCACGTGCCGGACCTCGGCGGCCCGCGAGAAGGTCCGGTGCTCGGCGAGCGCGAGGAAGTCCCGCACCCAGTCCAGATCCATGGCGCCTCTCCGACAGGACGGGGCCGATGCCGCCCGCGCATCGCGCGCTCCGGAAACGGCATTGGCTGACCGGGTGCCGCCGACGCTATGGCACCGGGACGCACCGGGGAGAGCCAGCCATGCGCATCGTCGACGTCCGCGAGGTCACCAAGCCGATCGCATCGCCGATCCGCAACGCCTACATCGACTTCTCGAAGATGACCACGAGCCTCGTCGCGGTGGTCACCGACGTGGTCCGCGACGGCCGGCGGGTCGTCGGCTACGGCTTCAACTCCAACGGCCGCTACGGCCAGGGCGGCCTGATCCGCGAGCGCTTCCGCGACCGGATCCTGGAGGCCGACCGGGACAGCCTCCTCGTCGACGCGGGCGACAACCTCGACCCGCACCGGGTCTGGGCCGCGATGATGCGCAACGAGAAGCCCGGCGGCCACGGCGAGCGCTCGGTGGCGGTGGGCACCCTCGACATGGCGATCTGGGACGCGGCGGCGAAGATCGCCGGCAAGCCGCTGTTCCGGATGCTCGCCGAGCGGAACGGCGTCGCCGCCGACCCGCGGGTCTTCGTCTACGCGGCCGGCGGCTACTACTATCCCGGCAAGGACGATTCCGCGCTCCGCGCCGAGATGCGCGGCTATCTCGATCGCGGCTACACCGTCGTGAAGATGAAGATCGGCGGCGCGCCGCTCGAAGAGGATCGGCGCCGGATCGAGGCCGTGCTCGCCGAGATCGACGGACGGGGCCGGCTCGCGGTGGACGCCAACGGCCGCTTCGATCTCGAGACCGCCATCGCGTACGCCCGGATGCTGCGGCAGTACCCGCTGTTCTGGTACGAGGAGGCGGGCGACCCGCTCGACTACGCGCTCCAGGCGGCGCTCGCGCCCCACTATCCCGGGCCGATGGCCACCGGCGAGAACCTGTTCTCGCACCAGGACGCGCGCAATCTCCTGCGCTACGGCAACATGCGGCCCGACCGCGACTGGCTGCAGTTCGACTGCGCCCTGTCGTACGGGCTCGTGGAGTACCTGCGCACCCTCGACGTGCTGGCCGAGTTCGGCTGGTCGCCCGCCCGCTGCATCCCGCACGGCGGGCACCAGATGTCGCTCAACATCGCGGCCGGGCTGGGCCTCGGCGGCAACGAGAGCTACCCGGACCTGTTCCAGCCCTACGGCGGCTTCCCCGACGGGGTGCGGGTCGAGGACGGCCACATCACCATGCCGGACCTGCCGGGCATCGGCTTCGAGGGCAAGTCGGACCTCATCGCGGAGATGCGCGCCCTCGCGGCGTAGCGCGCCGACCCGGGCGGCCTTGCGGAGCGCGCCGCCGCGGTGGACGATGGCGCATGGATTCCGGCCCCCTCACCTACGCGATCGGCGACGTCCACGGCTGCGCCGCCCTCCTCGACGCGCTGCTGGAGCGGATCGCCGACCACGCGGGTGACCGTCCCCACCGGTTGGTCTTCCTCG
Organism: Methylobacterium sp. A52T; assembly: GCF_053346095.1. NCBI lineage: Bacteria > Pseudomonadati > Pseudomonadota > Alphaproteobacteria > Hyphomicrobiales > Methylobacteriaceae > Methylobacterium > Methylobacterium sp. A52T. The sequence goes on from NZ_JBKFBI010000146.1 coordinate 14,168, forward strand.
GGGACTACATCGACCGCGGCCCGGACAGCGCCGCGGTGCTCCGCACCGTGAGCCGCCTGAACTGGGCCGAGCCCGAGCGCGTCGTCTGCCTGATGGGCAATCACGAGCGGATGCTGCTCGACGCACTCCAGACGGAGAGCGCGGCCGCGCACTGGATGTACAACGGCGGCGAGGCGACGCTCGACTCGTTCGGCGCGCGGGATCCCGCCGGACTGCCCCGGGACACCCTCGACTGGATCGAGGCGCTCCCGACGCTGCACGGTGACGGCGCCCACTGGTACGTGCATGCCGGCCTGCGACCCGGCGCGGACGCCCTCGGGTCGGACGCGCACGATCGCCTCTGGATCCGCGAGCCGTTCCTCGAGGGCGACCACGATTTCGGACGGCACGTGGTCCACGGCCACACGCCGCAACGGAGCGGGCGCCCGGAGGTGCGCCGGTTCCGCACCAACCTCGACACCGCGGCCGTCTACGGCGGCGCGCTCACCGCCGGGATCTTCTCGGACGCGCGGGGGCCGGCCCTGGAATTCCTGCAGGTGAGAGCAGCCTAGGGCGCGACGGCGCCGTCGTTGCGAGCGGAGTGAAGCAACTCGGGGTTGCCCGCATCACTCGGCCTGGCGCCGTCTGGATTGCTTCGCTCCGCTCGCAACGGCCGGGCCGGGGGGCAAGGGCGGGTCCGGGAGCAAGGCCGAGGGAACGTCCAAGAAGGCGTCCAGGCGGGCGCCCAAGGGGGTGTCCAAGGGGGCATCCGAGAGCGCCGCCTCCGCGCGGCTCGCGGGTCCGATCGCGCCGGCCGTCACCGCGCGGGTGGACACGGCCCCCGTGGCCGTCGACGCGGCGACCCTCGCC
>NZ_JBKFBI010000147.1:0-14992 GCF_053346095.1 Methylobacterium sp. A52T
GCGCGGCCGTGGATGGCGGTCCGCCCGCCCCGCCGCCGGCGCGCCCCGGGGGCGCGGCGGCGGCGGTGCCGGGATCAGCGGGCGGCGTGTCGGCCCGCGTGCGCCGGGGCCGGCAGGCGACCGTCGAGCCCGGCGTCGAGGAGCGCGTGGAGCTGGGCGATCGCCGCGGCGACGTCGTAGTCGGGCAGCGCGGCCCGGCCGACGACGATCCCCTTCATCAGCGGCGCGAGCAGGGCGTAGAGCCCGGCCGGATCGCATCCCGGCGCGGTGGCGAGCGCCGCCAGGGTCGCCACGAACCAGTCGCGGCTCTCCGCCTCGGTCCGCGCCGTCATGGCGGCGATGTACGGGTTGCGGGTCGATTCCGACCAGATCTCCACCCGCAGGGTCGCGGCCTCGCGGGTGATCGACGCGAAGTAGCGGGCGATGATGCCCAGCAACGTCCCGCGCGGGTCGCCGCAGCCCTCCATCTCGGCGACCAGGAGCGTGCCGCGCTCGCGCTCGCGCTCCACCAGCCCGAGGACCAGGGCCTCCTTGGATTCGAAGTAGCGGTAGAAGTTGCCGGGACTCATCGCGGCCTCGCGGGCGAGGTCCTGCATGGTCGTGCGATGGAAGCCGTTGCGCGCGAAGCAGGTCTCGGCGGCGTCGAGGATGTGCTCGCGCCGGGCGGACGGGTTGCCGCGGGCCTCCGCCGCCCTGTCCGCCGCCCTGTCCGCCGCGCCGGTCACGATCCCGGCTGCGCCGTGACGGCGACCGGGGCGACGCGGCTCTGGTCCTTGCCCAGGCTGGCGACGGCGCAGGATTGCGGTCCCTGATGCAGGTCCGCGCAGATCCGGGCCTGCCAGCCGTCCGGGCCGGCGCCCGTCCAGTTGATCAGGGCCAGCCAGGCGAGGGCCAGGACGGCGCCGAAGGTCAGGTTGGCGGGGGTGCAGACGGCGCGGACGAGGGCGAGGGCGCCGGGGCTGCGGGCGCCGAAACGCTCGGCATCGAGATCGGACCAGCGGCCTTCGAGGGTGAGAGCCATCGCGCGCTCCTGTTTGCCCCACCCTTATAATGAACGTTCATTCTCATGTCAATAAACGTTCATTCTCATCGGGGGCCGGAGCGTCGCGACGGCGGCGCACCGCCGGGGCTGGGATCTGCGAGGGCGGGGATCACCGGGCGGGGATCTCCGGGCGGGTGAGCGCGCGTGGCCGGGTCTCCGGCGGCGGTTCCGGGCGATCCGGAACGGCCGTCCGGACCGGTGCGCGCGAGGGTGCTTCTCCGGGACGCGGATCCCGGGCCGCCGCGGCCCGGTATCGGGGCGCGCGGCACCGGTCAGGGTGGAGCCGGCCGCGACCCGCATTCCGCGCCCCTGCCCGCGACCCTGCCGCCGCGGCCTCTCGGTCCCGGCGCGTCCGGGAGCACCGTCCCGGACGCGCCGGGCCGCCGTCAGCCGAGCGTGGCCGGCTTGAGGGCGCCGGTCCGGTCGTGGAAGTCCGGGCCGTTGGTGGTCCGCGCCACGTGGCCGGCGCGGATCAGGTAGTCGCCGAAATGCTCGCCCGGCTGCCGGCCCTTCGCGTAGTCGGCGAAGAGCGGGTCGAGGGTGTCGCGGATCTCGGAGGCCGCAACGTCCTCCCGGTAGAGCTTGCTGAGCCGCGAGCCGTCGTGGGCGGCGCCGAGATAGAGGTGGTAGCGCTCGGGGCCGCGGCCCACGAGGCCGATCTCGGAGATGAACGGCCGGGCGCAGCCGTTCGGGCAGCCGGTGGAGCGGATCGTGATCTCCTCCTCGGCGAGCCCGTGGGACGCGAGGCTCTCCTCCAGCTCGGTCATCAGGTCGGGCAGGTAGCGCTCGCTCTCGGCGAGCGCGAGGCCGCAGGTCGGCAGGGCCACGCAGGCGAGGGAGCTGCGCCGCAGCGCGCTCGCGCCCCGGGTCAGGCCGTACTCGTCGACCAGCGCGTCGATCTCGGCGCGCTTCTCGGCCGGGACATTGGCGATGATGACGTTCTGGTTGCCGGTGAGGCGGAAATCGCCCTGGTGGATCTCGGCGATGCGGCGCAGGCCCGAGAGGAACTGCGCGCCGCCCGCGATGTCCTTGATCCGGCCCGAGGGCACGTAGAGGGTCAGGTGGTGGCGGCCGTCGTCGCCCTCGACCCAGCCGTAGCGGTCGCCGTTGCCCGTGAAGGTGTAGGGCTTGGGCGCGCCGAGCTTCTTGCCGGCGCGCTTCTCGACCTCGGCCCGGAAGGCGTCCAGGCCGTAGCGCTCGATCGTGTACTTGAGCCGGGCGTTCTTGCGGTTCTTGCGGTTGCCCCAGTCGCGCTGGACGGTCATCACCGCCTCGGCGACCTTCAGGGCGTCCTCGGGCTTCACGAAGCCCATCACGTCGGCGGTGCGCGGGAAGGTGTCGGGCTCGCCGTGGGTCATGCCCATGCCGCCGCCCACCGTGACGTTCCAGCCGGTGACCTGGTTCTTCTTGTCGAGGATCGCGATGAAGCCGAGGTCGTGGGCGAAGATGTCGACCTCGTTGGAGGGCGGCACCGCCACGACGGTCTTGAACTTCCGCGGCAGGTAGGTCCGGCCGTAGACCGGCTCGACCTCGGCCTCCTCCTCGCCGCCGACCACGCGCTCGCCGTCGAGCCAGATCTCCCGCCACGCGCTGGTCTTGGGCAGCAGCGAGTCGGAGATGTCCTTGGCGAGCTGGTAGGCGGCCTTGTGGGCGCCGGTCTGGGCCGGGTTCGTCGCCGCCATGACGTTGCGGTTGACGTCGCCGCAGGCCGCGATCGTGTCGAGCAGCGCGCCGTCGATGGCCGCCATCGTGCGCTTCAGGTTCGACTTGATCACGCCGTGGTACTGGAAGGTCTGGCGCGTGGTCGCGCGCAGCGCCCCGCCCGCGTAGGTCCGGGCGATGTCGTCGAGGATCAGCCACTGCTTCGGGGTGATGACGCCGCCGGCGATGCGCAGGCGGATCATGAAGCTGTAGGCCTTGTCGAGCTTCTTCTTGGTCCGCTCGGGGCGCAGGTCGCGGTCGTCCTGCAGGTACATCCCGTGGAACTTCACGAGCTGCCCGTCATCCTCCGAGATCGCCCCGGTGGCGTGCTTGAGCAGGCCGTCCGCCAGCGTGCCGCGGAGGTAGCCGCTGGCGATCTTGATGTGCTCGTTCGCGGCGAGCTTCTCCGCGCGCGCGGCCTCGGCGTCCGTGATCGGGCGCGTGGTCGGCGGGGTCTCGTAGACGCGCTTGGCCGGGGCAGTGGTCGGGCCGGGGGCCGGGGTCTCGGCGGCGTCGCGGGGGCTGTGGTCGTCCATGGGGTGAATCCGTCTGTCTGAACGCGTTGCCCGCGCCTCGCATCAGGGGCGGGTGCCGAGCGGGACACGGGCCGGCTCACGGAAGGGGGCGGGATCCGCGACGGTCTCCCTCTCCCGTGCGGGAGAGGGTTGGGGTGAGGGATGCGCCCTCTCCGGAAAGACCTGGATCCCTCACCCTGTCCCTCTCCCGCACGGGAGAGGGGACCCGTGCCCCATCCTGCTCCGCTGCAATCTCGATCCTGCGGCCTCGGAGGGCCGGCCTGTTAGTAAACGTCCTGCTGGTAGCGGTGGCTGCGCTCCAGCGCCGCGACCTGTGCTTCCGCGTCGGCGGCGCTCAAGGATTTGGCGGTCTCGTAGGCCTTCACCAGAGCGGCGCGCACATCCTTGGCCATGTTCTTGGCATCGCCGCAGACGTAGAGATGCGCGCCCCCGTCCAGCCAAGAGACCAACTCCTGCGCGTGCTGGGTGATCCGGTCCTGGACGTAGACCTTCTCCGGCTGGTCGCGCGAGAAGGCCACGTCGATCTTCGTGAGCGACCCGTCCTCCAGGGCGTCCTGCCACTCGAGCTGGTACAGGAAGTCGTGGGTGAAGTGCCGGTCGCCGAAGAACAGCCACGACCGCCCGGGGGCCTCGACGGCCCGGCGCTCCTGCACGAAGGCGCGGAACGGCGCGACGCCGGTGCCCGGCCCGACCATGATGATGTCGGTGGCCGGATCCTGCGGCAGGCGGAAGTGGCGGTTCGGCTTCAGCCGCACCCGCAGCTTGGCGCCGTCGCGGATGCGGTCGGCGACGTGGACCGAGGCGACGCCCGAGCGGGCGCGGCCGTGGGTCTCGTAGCGCACCGCCGCGATGGCGAGGTGGACCTCGTCGCCCACCTCCTTGCGGGAGGAGGCGATCGAGTAGGCCCGCGGCGGCAGCGGCCGGGTGATGGTGCCGATATGCTCGGCCGTGAGCTTCGCCGGGTAGGTCTCCAGCAGGTCGATCAGGTGGCGGCCCTCGATCCAGGCCCTGGCCTCGCCGCTGTCGATGAGCGTCTGCGCCTCCGCGTGGCCGGTCGCCTTCACGAAGCGCTCGATCGTGGCGGCCGAGAGCGTGGTGATGTCCCGCTCGGCGAGCAGCGCCCGGCGCAGGGCCTCGTCGCCGGAGAGCCCGGCGGCGTTCAGGATCTCGTCCACGAGCTGCGGGTCGTTCTCGGGGTAGATCTCCAGCGAATCGCCGGGCTCGTAGGCCGGCGCGCCGTCCTCGAAGGCGAGCGCGAGGTGGATCGTCTCCTTGTCGGAGCGCGAGGAATTGAGGTTCACGTGCTCGACGACCTCGACCACGACGGGCTCGCGGCTCGGCTCGGCGTCGTCGTCCTCGCCGGCGCCGGCGCGGGCGAAGTCCACCGCCACGACGTTGTCGGGCTGCTCGGCCGGGGCGAGCGCCTTCAGCGCGCCCTTGATCCAGTCGGCGGCCGGCGTCTCGAAGTCGAGGTCGAGGTCGGCCCGCTCGGCGGCGCGCTTGGCGCCGAGCGCCTCGAAGCGCGCGTCGAGCGCCTTCCCGATGGCGCAGAACTCCGCGTAGGACGTGTCGCCGAGCGACAGGACCGCGAACTCGACGCCGTCGAGGCGCGGGGCGCCCTCCCCCATCAGCTCGCCGTAGGCCCGCACGGCCCGGGCCGGGGGCTCGCCCTCGCCCCAGGTGGCCGCGATGGCGATCAGCTTGCCGGCCTTGGGCAGGGTCGCGACGTCGAGGTCGGCGAAATCCACGACCTTCGGCTTGAAGCCCTGCTTGCGCGCCAGCTTGGCGACGCTGCCGGCCAGCGCCTCGGAGTTCCCCGATTCGCTGGCGTAGATCACGGTGAGCGGCGCGGCGGCCTTGGGCGGGGCGGCCGGCACCGCGGCCGGCTGGCCGCCCGCGGCGTCGAGGCCCGCCAGGAAGCCGGCGAGCCAGGCGCGCTGCGTGGGGCTCGCGGTGCCGAGCACCGCGTCGAGGCTGGCGCGCTCGCCGTCCCCGAACGGGGCGGTGCGCGGGAGGAGATTCTGGCGGGACATCACGGGACCATGTCGGGGCCGGCGCGGCCGGTGTCAATCGAGAAACGTTCGTTTTGCAGAACGGGCGGCGTATAGGACATCACGTTCGCTGCACTGCGAAAAAAGAGAATATCATTCTCCAACCACGGCGAGGACGGGGGCCGTCCCCGGCAGGTGCCGCCCGTTCTTCGGGGGCGCCGGCAGCGGCAGGGCCGTGGTGGATTTCACCTTCTCCATCGCGAAGCGGGAGGTGACGTTCTTGAGCGGCAGCACCGCGATGAGGTGCTTGTAGAAGCTGTCATAGGCCTGCATGTCGGCGACGACGACCCGCAGCATGTAGTCCACGTCGCCGGCCATCCGGTAGAACTCGAGCACCTCCGGCATGGCCGAGACGGTTGCGGCGAAGCGCTGCAGCCACTCCTGGGAATGGTCCGCGGTCTCGATGGAGACGAACACGGTCAGCCCGAGGCCGAGCTTCACCGGATCGAGCACCGCCACACGCCGGTCGATGACCCCGTCGGCCTCCAGCTTCTGGATGCGCTTCCAGCACGGGGTCTGCGACAGGCCCACGCGCTCGCCGATCGCCGCGATGGAGAGCGTGGCGTCCGTCTGCAGCAGGGCGAGAATCTTCAGATCGATCGCGTCCAAAGCTGTCTCCGTGGGCTTCCGCCGCGCGCGGGGCGCGAGCGCATATACGTGTCTACCGGGACCGGTGAGAAGAATCTTTTACCTCGGGCCCATGCTGCCCGCGCCGGAAGCTGTGCGCAACCGCACGCCGAACCGCCGGTCCGACCCCGCCAAGCGCGCCGGGGCGCCTTGACTTCGTTCGGTATAGCGAACATTTCGACCGTTCGACAACAGGCACGGCGCTGGCCGTGGCCTTTCCACCACGCGAACCCCGGGACATGGCGCGATGACCCGTCCGGACCGACAGGCGGCCGACTCCCTCGCGGAGCGGCTGTCCGGGCTCGACCTTCCAGGCCGCCTCCACCTGATCGCCGCGGAGATCCCCGGCCGCCTCGTCTTCACGACGAGCCTCGGCGTCGAGGACCAGGCGCTCACCCACGCGCTGGCCATGGCGGGCCTCGCGAAGGGTCGCGTCGAGATCGTCACCCTCGATACCGGCCGCCTCTTCGCCGAGACCTACGACACGTGGACCGAGACCGAGTCGGCCTACGGCATCCGAATCACCGCCTACGCCCCCGAGCGCGCGGCCGCCGAGGATTTCGTGCGGAGCGAGGGCATCAACGGTTTCCGGCGCTCGGTGGCGGCCCGTCAGGCCTGCTGCGGCTTCCGCAAGGTCGAGCCGCTCGGCCGCGCGCTCGCCGGCGCGAGCGGCTGGCTCACCGGGCTGCGGGCCGGCCAGTCGGCCAACCGCGCCGAGACGCCGCTCGCCGCCTTCGACGCGGAGCGCGGCCTGATCAAGCTGAACCCGCTCGCCGACTGGTCGCGCGAGCAGGTCGACCGCTTCGTGCGCGACAATTTCGTGCCCTACAACGTCCTGCACGATCGCGGCTTCCCGTCGATCGGCTGCGCCCCCTGCACCCGCGCCGTGAAGCTCGGCGAGCCCGAGCGGGCCGGCCGCTGGTGGTGGGAGCAGGAAGACAAGAAGGAGTGCGGCCTGCACGTCGGACGCCCCGGGGCGTCGGTGCAGCCGGGCCAAGAGCCCGCGATCCTCGAGCCCGCGATCCTCGAGCCCGCACCCTTCGAGACCACCCCGAATCAGACAGCCCGCCAGCCGGAGTTCGCCCGATGAGCGCCGCCCTCGCCGCCGCCGTGCAGCCGAGCGCCCCCACGCCCGCACCGACCGCCGCCGACCGCCTCAGCCATCTCAAGAGGCTGGAGGCCGAGAGCATCCACATCTTCCGGGAGACGGTCGCCGAGACCGAGAACCCGGTGATGCTCTACTCGATCGGCAAGGATTCGTCGGTGCTGCTGCACCTCGCCCTCAAGGCCTTCGCGCCCGGGCGGCTGCCGTTCCCGCTGCTCCACGTCGACACGACGTGGAAGTTCCGCGAGATGATCGCCTTCCGCGACGCCCGCGCCAAGGAACTCGGCCTCGACCTCTTGGTCCACACCAACCCGGACGGGCTCGCCCGCGGTGTCGGGCCGGTGAGCCACGGCTCCGAGGTCCATACCGACGTGATGAAGACGCAGGCCCTGCGGCAGGCGCTCGACAAGCACAAGTTCGATGCGGCCTTCGGGGGCGCCCGCCGCGACGAGGAGGCGAGCCGCGCCAAGGAGCGGATCATCTCGCTCCGGACCGCGCAGCACCGCTGGGACCCGAAGCGCCAGCGCGCCGAGCCCTGGCACCTCTACAACCTCAAGAAGAAGCGCGGCGAGTCCCTGCGCGTCTTCCCGCTGTCGAACTGGACCGAGCTCGACATCTGGCTCTACATCGAGCAGGAAAACATTCCGATCGTGCCGCTCTACTTCGCCAAGGAGCGGCCGGTCGTCGAGCGCGAGGGCCAGCTCATCATGGTCGACGACGAGCGCCTGCCGCTCGCACCGGGCGAGACCCCGCAGCAGCGCCTCGTGCGCTTCCGGACGCTCGGCTGCTACCCGCTCACCGGCGCGGTGGAGAGCGACGCGGCCTCGCTCCCCGAGATCATCGGCGAGACGCTGGCGGCGCGCACCTCGGAGCGGCAGGGCCGGGTGATCGACAAGGACGGGGCCGGCGCCATGGAGCGCAAGAAGCAGGAGGGCTATTTCTGATGACGCTCCACCAGGCTCCCACGGCCTTCACCGACCGGGCCTCCGGCTACGCGGCGTTCCTGACCGCCCACCGCAACAAGGCGGTGCTGCGTTTCATCGCCTGCGGCTCGGTGGACGACGGCAAGTCGACCCTGATCGGGCGGCTCCTGCACGACACCAAGCAGATCTTCGACGACCAGATCTCGGCGCTCCAGCGGGATTCCCGCAAGCACGGGACGCAGGGGCAGGAGATGGACCTCGCGCTGCTCGTCGACGGCCTCCAGGCCGAGCGCGAGCAGGGCATCACCATCGACGTCGCCTACCGGTTCTTCTCCACCGACAAGCGCTCGTTCATCGTGGCCGACACCCCCGGCCACGAGCAGTACACCCGCAACATGGCCACCGGCGCCTCGACGGCCGACGTGGCGGTGATCCTGGTCGACGCCCGCCAGGGCCTGACCCGGCAGACGCGGCGCCACGCGCTGCTCGTGTCGAATCTCGGGATCCGCCGCGTCGTGCTGGCGGTGAACAAGATGGACCTCGCCGGCTGGGCGCAGGGCACCTTCGACGGCATCGTGTCGGGGTTCTCGGACTTCGCCCGCGGGCTGAATTTCTCCGAGGTCAAGGCGATCCCGCTCTCGGCCAAGAACGGCGACAACGTCGTGGACGCGGGCGTCGCGGCGCCCTGGTACACGGGCGGCACCCTGCTCCACTACCTCGAGACCGTGCCGGTCCGCGCGGAGGCGCTGAACGCGCCGTTCCGGATGGCGGTGCAGTGGGTCAACCGGCCCAATTCCGAGTTCCGCGGCTACAGCGGCCGGATCGCCAGCGGCCGGGTGCGGCCGGGCGATTCGGTGACGGTGCAGCCCTCCGGCCGGACCTCCACGGTGGCGCGGATCTACACCGCCGACGGCGACCTGCCCGAGGCCGGCGAGGACGAGTCGGTGACGCTGGTTCTGGCCGACCAGATCGACGCCTCCCGCGGGCAGGTGATCGTGGCCACCGACGCGCCGATGCGGGTCACCGAGACCCTCGACGCGCGCCTGTTCTGGGCGGCCGAGACCGATCTCAGCCCGGGCGCGAGCCTGTTCGCCAAGATCGGCACCGCCACGGTCACCGCGACCGTGGAGCGGATCGTCTCGCGCATCGACCCCGAGACCGGCAGGCCCGGCCCGGCCGAGCGCCTGTCGGCCAACGACATCGCCGACGTGGCGCTCCGCCTCGACCGGGCGGTGGCGGTCGACGCCTACGCGCAGAACCGCGAGACCGGCAGCCTGATCCTGATCGACCGCGAGACCACCGACACGGCGGCCCTCGGGCTGGTCCTGGCGCCGAAGGCGGAGGCCGCGCAGGCGGCGACACCCGGCGCGAAGCCCGCGGACGGGGGCGGGTTCCTCGCCCGTCTCGGTCGCCTGTTCGGGCGCTGAGGGCGGCCCGAGCACCCCGGCCGTTCGCGGGTGAGGGCTGCGACGGGGCCGTCCTCGCGAGCGCAGCGAAGCGATCCAGCCGGCGCGACGACACCCGCCGTCGCGCTGCCCTGGGTCACTTCGCTGGGCTCGTGATGACGGTGCGGGTCGCACCGCTCGGACGACGGATCAGACCAGCCTGAAGCGCAGCTCCCCGAGCCCTTCCAGCTCGGATACGACCTCGTCGCCGGGCTTCAGCCACGCGCGGTCCTCGCGCGGGATCTTCTCGCCGAAGATCACCCCCTGCGGCGTGCCCGTGTAGAAGATGTCTCCCGGCCTGATCGTCATCACCCTGGACGCGAAGCTGATCAGCTGGCGGCAGTTGGAGATCATGTCGTTGGTGCTCCAGTCCTGGCGCACCCGGCCGTTGACCAGCGTCTTGAGCTTGAGATTGTTCGGGTCCTTCACCCGGTCGGCGGTCACCAGGTAGGGGCCGAGCGGCGCGAACCCGTCCGAGGTCTTGCCGATCATGAACTGCGAGGTCAGCGTCTGGAGGTCCCGGGCGCTGAAATCGTTGCCCGTGCAGTAGCCGGCGAGATAATCGAGCGCGTCCGCCTCGGACAGGTTCCGGCACTCGCGGCCGAACACCATCACCAGCTCGGTCTCGGAGTCGAATTCCCGCGCCGCCTGGGTCGGCAGCGCGATCGTGCCGCCGTGGTGGTTCAGGGCGTAGTTGTACTTGTTGAACAGCGGCGGGTCCTTGGGGATCGGCGTGCCGGTCTCCTCCGCGTGGTGGCGGTAGTTGAAGCCCATCATGATGACCTTCTCGGGCCGCGTGACCACCGGCGCGTAGGCGACGCCGGATTCCGCCAGCACGAAGCGCCCGTCGGGGGCGGCCTCGACCGCGTCGATCAGGGCGCGCAGGGCCGGGCCGCCCCCGTTCTGCAGGAGGTCGTCCATGTCGGCGGGGACCGGCATCCCGAGCGCCCGGTCGGCGGCGCCGCCGCCAGCGCCCGCGGCGGGGCCGGGTGACGGCTCAGGCCGCCTGTGAGGCGGCGCCGAGCCCCCAGGCCCGCGCCAGCAGCGCGTAGGATTCGTGCCGCGCCACTTGGTCGGGGATCGCCGAGACGATCATCAGCTCGTCGGCCTGCGTGCGCCGGACCATCTCGGCGAGCCGGGCCCGCAGGGTCTCGGGGCCGCCCACGTGCAGGCGGTCGCGGCCGCGCTCGATCTGCACCCGCTCGCCGTCGGAATACGGGTAGTCCAGCGCCTCGGCGAGGCTCGGCAGCGGCCGGTACTCGCCGCGCTCCCGCCGCAGCGTCGCGAGCCGCGCGCTGGAGGCGAGGCGCTCGGCCTCCGCGTCCGTGGCGGCGCAGATCGCCGCCACCGCCAGGATCGCGTGGGGCTTCGCGCCGAGCCGCGTCGGCCGGAACCGGGTCCGGTAGTCCAGCATCGGCGGCTCCGCGGGCATCCCGGAGAAGTGCTGCGCGAAGCCGAAGCCGCAGCCGATCTCGGCCGCGAGCCGGGCGCTGTAGTCGGAGGAGCCGAGCAGGAAGATCGGCGGCAGCGGCACCCCCGCGGGGCTCGCCGCGATCCGCGCGAACGGGTGTCCCTCCGGGAAGCCGCCGTCCCAGAACAGCAGCTCCTGCAGGCGGTCGAGGAAGTCGTCCCCGCCCTCCCCCGGCGCTTCCCGGCGGCGCAGCGCCCGCGCGGTGAGGCCGTTGGTGCCGGGCGCGCGCCCGAGACCGAGGTCGATCCGGCCCGGGAACAGGGCCTCCAGAACCCGGAAGCGCTCGGCCACCATCAGCGGCGCGTGGTTCGGCAGCATGATGCCGCCCGAGCCGACCCGGATGTTGCGGGTCGCGGCGGCGATCTGGCCGATCATGATCTCGGGTGCCGGGCTCGCCACGTTGGGGAGCGCGTGGTGCTCGGCGAGCCAGTAGCGCCGGTAGCCGAGGTTATCGACGTGGCGGGCGAGCGCCAGGGTGTCGTGCAGGGCCTGCGCCGGGGTCGAGTCGGCGCCGACGAAGGAGAGGTCGAGGACGGAGAGCGGGGTCATGCCGGAGAGATGGGGGTCTGGGCCGGCCGGTGCGAGGGCAGTTCGTCAGGACGGAGGCTCCTGAGCTTCTTCCGTGGTATTGCTTGGATAGACCGCCTCGAAATCGCGGCCGCCATAGAAGATATTGAGGATCCTCACGGATCCACGTTCCACGCGATAGGCGATCACAGCCGATCTCTCGAACGCCACCGTTCGCAAGCCTTCCAGGAGATCGTTACGGGGTCGGCCCGCATGCGGTGCGTGGCCGTTGCGGTCGCACCGATCCTTGATCCGCTGCGTGAAGCGCTGCGCCGTCGCGACGTCCTGACTCCGCTGCAAGACCGTTCGGAAGATGCCGGCCAGATCGGCCTGCGCTTGAGGGCGAAACGCGACAGGCAGTCTACGCACGGCGGGTGTCGTGCCGCGCTTCAGCGAACATCCTGTCGAGATCCTCTTGAACCTCTTCGATGCTCAGATCCGGCCGCGGGTCATCCAGCGACCGCCGGATGCGGGCGCGGATGTCATCGAGCCGCTCGGCATCCTCGCGCCGCTGGCGCTGCAGGGCGTGCACGGCCTCGTCGAGCAGCGCGTCCACCGAGGCGTACTCACCGGCCTCGACGCTCTCCCGCACGGCGCGGAGCGTGTCCGGCGCCAGGGTGATGCTGATCGTCTCGCCCATCGGCAGGGCCTCTCGTTCCGTCCCGATTCCGAGGATCGTAGCAGAAACCGCGGTCCCGCGCGCCGCCGCGGCGTCTCACGCTTGCCGGCTCAGCGTCCCGGGCCTAGGGTCCGCCGCGCCGCAAAACGAGCGGCGCCCGACCTCGACAATCCGGAGCATCGCACGCCATGGCTCTCCTCGCCGACGTCCTCTCGCGGGTGAAGCCGTCCGCGACCATCGTGATGACCCAGAAGGCCCGGGACCTGAAGGCCTCCGGCGTCGATGTCATCAGCCTGTCGGTGGGTGAGCCCGACTTCGACACGCCCGAGCACATCAAGCAGGCCGCCATCGCGGCGATCCACCGGAACGAGACCCGCTACCCGCCGGTCTCCGGCATCGTGCCCCTGCGCGAGGCGATCGTGCGCAAGTTCAAGCGCGAGAACGGGCTCGACTACAAGGTCTCGCAGACCATCGTCGGCACCGGCGGCAAGCAGGTGCTGTACAACGCGTTCCTCGCCACGCTGAACCCCGGCGACGAGGTGGTGATCCCCCGCCCCTACTGGGTGTCCTACCCGGAGATGGTCGGGCTGTGCGGCGGCACGCCGGTCTTCGCCGACACCGACATGGCCAACGGTTTCAAGCTCCAGGCCGAGGAGCTCGACCGGGTGCTGACCCCGAAGACCAAGTGGATCGTCCTCAACTCGCCGTCGAACCCGTCGGGCGCCGCCTATTCCCGCGCCGAGATGAAGGCGCTCACCGACGTGCTGCTCCGCTACCCGGACGTGCACATCCTCACCGACGACATCTACGAGCACCTGACATACGGCGACTTCGAGTTCGTCACCCCGGCCCAGGTCGAGCCGCAGCTGATCGAGCGGACGCTGACGATGAACGGCGTCTCGAAGGGCTACGCCATGACCGGCTGGCGCATCGGCTACGCGGCCGGGCCGGAGGCGCTCATCAAGGCGATGGACTTCGTCCAGGGCCAGCAGACCTCCGGCGCCAGCACGATCGCGCAATGGGCCGCGGTCGCCGCCCTCGACGGGCCGCAGGACCACCTCGCCACGTTCCGGGCCGCCTTCCAGGGCCGGCGCGACCTCGTCGTCTCGATGCTCAACCAGACCAACGGGCTGACCTGCCCGACGCCCGAGGGTGCGTTCTACGTCTACCCGTCCTGCGCGGCGCTGATCGGCAAGCGGACCGAGGCCGGCAAGACCATCGAGACCGACGAGGACTTCGTCATGGAGCTGCTCCAGGCCGAGGGCGTGGCGGCGGTTCACGGTTCGGCCTTCGGGCTCGGCCCGAACCTGCGCATCTCCTACGCGACGTCGAACGCGGTGCTGGAGGAGGCCTGCCGGCGCATCCAGCGCTTCTGCGGCTCGCTGCGGTAGCGGTCCCCAGGTCCCGGAGGGTCCCGTGCCCACGATCGCGGTGATCGCCCCGGGGGCCATGGGCAGCGCCGTCGGGGCCCGGCTCGCCGGGCACGGCGCCCGCGTGCTGACCTCCCTGGACGGGCGTGGGGCGGCGAGCCGCGCCCGGGCCGCGGCCGCCGGCATGGCGCATGCCGGGGACGGCGACCTCGCCGCCGCCGATCTCCTGCTCTCCATCGTGCCGCCCGCCGACGCGGAGGCGCTGGCCCGCCGGCTCGCGCCCGCCCTGGCGGCGGCCCCGCGCAAGCCGGTCTACATCGACGCCAACGCCGTCAGCCCGGAGACGGTCGGGCGCGTCGCCGGGATCGTCGCGGCCACCGGCGCGCCGTTCCTCGACGGGGCGATCCTGGGCCTGCCGCCGAAGCCCGGCGCCAAGGGGCCGCGCGTCTACGTCTCGGGCCCCGAGACGGCCCCGGCCCTGGTCCTGCGCGACCTCGGCCTCGACCTGCGCGTCTGCCCCGGTGACGTCGGCGCCGCCTCCAGCCTGAAGATGAGCTATGCCGGCCTCAACAAGGGCCTGACGGCACTGGCCGCGCTCGTGATCGGCGCCGCCGATCGCGCCGGCGCCGGGGAAGCGCTGCTGGCCGAGCTCGCCGAGAACGAGCCCGCGCTGCTGGCCCGGTTCGCCAGGGGGCTGCCCGACATGGCGCCGAAGGCCTATCGCTGGGCGCCCGAGATGGAGGAGATCGCCGGGTTCCTCGGGCCCGACGCGGCCGGGCGGCAGGTCTTCTCCGGCTACGCCGCGCTCTACCGGCGCCTCGCCGCCGAGGACGGCGCGGACGAGATCGCCGCGCTGATGCGCTTCGCCGCGGCCGCGGCGGAGCACTGATCGCCGCGGGGCTCCGGAAACGGCCCCGCCTCTGTTGCCGGCTCGGCTGTCACCCTCTACACGGGCTGTCCCCAGCGGCCGATGCGCCTGAAGGTTTCGCGAGCCCGCTCGGGCCTGCATGGCGGCGGGGTCGGCAGTGACGGGACGGTCCGGACCAGTTCTCTGGGCCGTTCCTGTGAGGCTCAGTGGGCCGAGTCGCTGCAGGAGTGTCGGGAGCGCGGGGAACAGGAACCGCGGGTCCGGCGCATGGCCCACATGATTTCCCGCCCGATTCCGCCCGCGAGACGGGTCGCGGGCGCGGGTCCCTGACCCGTTCCGGGACAGGGGCGCACGGGGCCGTTGCGGCTTCGTTCACGCTCCCGCGCGATGATGCGTCCGGGCCGGGGATCCGGTTCCGCGTAACCGCGTTCTCTCGGGCCTGACGACCATGCGAGCCCTGCTCACCAGCGGCATCAAGGCGATCCTCGGCATCGCCGCGCTCTCCACCGCCGCGCACTGGACCCTGCGGGTGCAGCGCGAGTCCGCCGCCCCCGCGGTCGCGACGGCGAGCCTCGCCGAGCCCACCGCGACCGGCTCCATCGAGCCGCGCCGGGTCGAGCGGGCCGCCGCGCCGGCGCCCGCGCCGGTCGCCGCGGCGGCGCCGGTT
>NZ_JBKFBI010000148.1:0-14952 GCF_053346095.1 Methylobacterium sp. A52T
GGGGCGGCCTGGCCGCCCCCAGCACCGGCGGCGGCGGCGGTGCCGGCGGCCTGGCCAGCGCGACGGCGATCGCGACGCCCCTGGCCACGCCGAGCGGGCAGTCGCTGCCGAGCTTCGCCTTCTCCACCGCGATCGGCGGCTCGGGGGGCGACGGCGGCAACGGCGGCCCGGCGGGCGTGATCAATGCCGGCCGGGTCACCACCTACGGCGACGCGGCCGCGGGGCTGCTGGTCCTCAGCGTCGGCGGCGGCGGCGGGATCGGCGGCGATGCCGCCGCCTACGCGCTGGCGGTCGCCCCGCCGGGCCAGATGGCCGTGTCCGCCACCTCCACGCTGGGCGGGACCGGCGGCGGCGGCGGCAATGGAGGCACCGTCACCGCCGCGAACAGCGGCGCGGTGCGCACGTCCGGGGACGGCGCGATCGGCATCCAGGCCCAGAGCATCGGCGGGGGCGGCGGCAATGGCGGGGGCGCGACCGCGACGAGCAACAGCCTGAGCCTCAAGCAGAACGTCACGGTGGCGCGGAGCGTCGGCGGCACCGCGGGCGTCGCCGGGACCGGCGGCGCGGTCACGGTCACGCAGTCCGGCAGCGTCACCACCGGGGGAGCCGGCGCGGTCGGGATCCTCGCGCAGAGCATCGGCGGGGGCGGCGGCAACGGCGGCAACGCTTCGAGCCTCGCGGCCCCCGGCTTCTCCTTCGACAAGACCCTGAACGGCCTCGTCGGGAAGCTTCCGATCGCCGATACCCTCTCGGTGACGGAGACGATCGGCGGCGGGAAGGGCGAGGGCAATGTCGGCGGCTCGGTCACGGTGACGAACCGGGGCGCGATCACGACCGGGGGGTCGAACGCCCACGGCATCGAGGCGCAGAGCATCGGCGGGGGCGGCGGCAACGGCGGCACCGTGTCCGGATCGGCCGTCGGCAAGCTCACCGTCGGCCTGACGCTCGGCGGCCAGGGCGGCAGCGGCGGCAGCGGGGGGGACGTGACCGCCACCACTGCCCCCGCCGGCGCGACCGCGACCGGCGGCGACGGCGCGCACGGGATCGTGGCGCAGAGCATCGGCGGCGGCGGCGGCATGGGCGGCAGCGTCGCGGCGCGTGACGTTTCCGACCCCGACACCGTCGGGACGATCTGGACGCAGATCAAGAAGACGATCGGTGTCGCCGCCTACCAGGAGTGGGCGAAGGACAAGGAGAACAAGGACGATCTCGATCGATTCCTGAAGGACATCAAGTCCAGCGACACGTACAAGGGCCTGGCGGATCAGCTCAAGAACTCGGATTTCGGCAAGGCGCTCAAGTCCTACAGCGGCAGCGTCTCGAGCTACCTGGACGCGCAGAAGAAGGGCGCCACCAAGCTGCCCGACGTCGCGTTCACCCTGTCGCTCGGCGGGAGCGGCGCGCAGGGCGGGAACGGCGGTCGCGTCTCGGTCGAGAACGGCGGCACCGTCCGGACGATGGGGATCGGCGCGCACGGCATCCTGGCGCAGAGCATCGGCGGCGGCGGCGGCCAGGGTGGCCTCGCCTACGCGGAGGCGACCAACAGGACGACCCTGACGGCGACGCTCGGCGGCACGGGCGGCAGCGGCAACATCGGCGGCACGGCCAAGATCGTGAACACCGGTTCCGTCGCCACCGCGGACGACGCCGCCTACGGCCTCTACGCGCAGAGCATCGGCGGCGGCGGCGGCAACGGCGTCGGCGCCACGGTCGCCGGCGGCCAAGCGAACAAGGGCCTGACGCTCAACCTGACCGTCGGCGGGTCGGGAGGGACCGGCGCCCGGGGCGGATCTGTCTGGGTCGATAACCGCGGCTCGGTGACCACCGCCGGGGCCGAGGCGCATGCCGTCGTCGCCCAGAGCATCGGCGGCGGTGGCGGGAGCTTCTCCGCGCCCTCCGCCGAGGCCGACGCCCCCGACGCTGCGGCGGAGGGGACGGGATCATCCGAGGAGCCGGGCGCGAGCCAGGTTCAGAGCGAGACCAAGAGCCAGACCAAGAGCGAGGCGAAGGGCGGGACGAAGAGCGACGCCCAGGCGCTGGCGGACGCCCTGCTCGCCGCCCTCGACATCGAGCGGATCGCCCCGCCGGAGGATCCGGCCGGCGTCCCCGAGAAATCCGGCAGCCTGACGCTCGGCGGCTCCGGGCGCGTGGCGGGCGACGGTGGCGGCGTGACGATCGTGCAATCCGGGACGGTCGCCACGACGGGCTTCGGGGCGGTGGGCATCCTGGCGCAGAGCATCGGCGGCGGCGGCGGCCTCGCCTCGGTGGCGGCCGGTCCGGGCGGCCACCGCTACACGTTCGGGATCGGCGGCGCGGGCGGCGCCTCGGGGAGCGGCGGCCCGGTCGCGGTGAGCCTGACCGCGGGCGCGCAGGTCTCCACCGTCGGCGACGCGGCGCCGGCGCTGCTGCTGCAGTCGATCGGCGGCGGCGGTGGCTACGGCGGCGCGCACCAGGCGATGGGATACGCGGTGCCCTACGCACTGCGCGACGGGTCCGACGGCAACGGTGGGACGATCCGGGTGACGCTGGAGGAGGGCAGCGCGATCCGCACGTCGGGCGCCCAGTCCCACGGCCTCCTCGCCCAGAGCCTCGGAGGCGGCGGCGGCCTGCTCCTGGACCTCACCGGCCCGGCCGCCGGGGCGTCGGGCCAGAGCCGTCTGAACGCGACCGGCAAGGGCGGCGACATCTCCGTCGCGTCGTCCGGATCGATCATCGCGTCGGGCCTCGACGCGAACGCGATCTTCGTCCAGTCCGGCGTCCAACGCACCGACGGGAGCCTCGAACCCGACCCGGAGCGGGGCGGCAGGATCAACCTCCAGGTGAACGGCCTCGTCACGGGCGGCAGCGGCACCGGAGCGGCGATCCGCGTCGACGGCGGGCGCTCCACTACGATCGTGATCGGCGGGCGCGCCGTGGTCAGCGCGGCTTCGGGCCGGGCCATCGTCGGCGCGTTCTCCGCCGGCGAGATCAACAATTACGGCACCGTGATCGGCGACGTGGACCTGGCCGCCGGCCAGGCGGGGGGCGTCACCTTCGTCAACGGGGGTTTCCAGAACACGGGTGGGACCTCGGCGATCCTGCGCACCGGACCCGAAGGCGTCATCGCCCTGGGGCCGAACGGCCGCCTGCACAACAGCGCCACCCTCGACATCGGCGGCGTCGGCAGGGTCGCCCGAGCGACGGTGACCGGCAATTTCGAGCAGAGCGCGTACGGGCGGATGCTCGTCGACGTGGCGCCCCTGGCGCCGGAGGGGGCCCTGCGCGCCGATCTCCTCACCGTCACCGGCACCGCGTCGCTGAAGGGCCTCGTCGAGCCGCACCTGATCGACGGGCTGCTGCCCGGCCGGTACGCCTTCCTGCGGGCCGGTCAGGTCGCGGAGAGCGGCGCGATGGCTGTCGGCGGCAGCCTCCATTCCGGCGCGGTTCCGATCTCCTGGTCGATCGTCGCGTCGGGCGATACCCTCTCCCTGGTCCCGAGAGCCCGGTTCACGGAGCCGGTGGGCGTCACGCTCACGCCGGACCAGCGCAGCGTCGCACAGGGCCTGCAGGACGCCTGGGACGGCAATACCAGGCAGCTCGGAACGCTCTACGGGCGCTTCCTCGCGGTCGACAGCCAGAAGGCCTACGCCGCCGCCCTCGACGAGTTGAAGCCCGAGTCCAACCAGGACATCCTGACCGACCGGACGCTCGACACCCGCAAAGGCCTCCAGCGGGCCATGAGCTGCCCGGCCTTCAGCGGCACCGGCACGCTCCTGCGAGAGGGCGAGTGTGTCTGGGGGCGGATCACGAGCGCCCACACGACCCTGTCCGCGACCGCGGAGGACGGCGGCTATCGCCAGACCGCCCTCAGCTACCAGACCGGCCTCCAGACCGAGTTCGCTCCTGACTGGTTCTTCGGTCTGACCGGCGCCTACACCCGCGCCGTCCAGAGCGATCCCGACCGGATCACCGGGACGACCAGCGATGCCGGCGATGTCTCGGCGGCGCTCAAGCACCAGATCGGCCCTTGGCTGCTCGCGGCATCGGCCAATCTCGGATATTCCTGGGCCGACAACAGGCGCCTGATCGACTTCGGCGGCGCCACGGCGACGGCGCGCAGCAAGTCCGGGATCCTCACGGCGGGCGGGCGTCTGCGGGCAAGCTACCAAGTCCTGTTCGGCGATTGGTATCTCAAACCCTACGCGGATCTGGATCTGCTCTACAGCTACAGTCCCGCCTATTCGGAGACTGGGGCCCCCGGCTTCAACCTCGACATGCGACCGGTCGCCAAGACGCTGGTGGCGTTCAGCCCGATGCTGGAGATCGGCGGCCGGATCGACCTCGACGCGGGGCGCTGGATCCGACCTTACGGCATCCTCGGCGTGACGCTCCTCTCGGACGACCATTTCACCGGTCGGGCGAGCTTCCAGGGGACCGGCGCTCTCGGCCTGTTCGCTACGGAATCGTCGATCCCCGATCGCCTCGGCGAGATGGGGCTGGGTTTTCAGATCAGCCTCGGTGGCGGCATTGAGGTGACCGGCGAGTATCAGGGTCAAGTCGGCGATCACTTCCTCTCGCACGCGGGGACCGCTCGGATGCAGCTGCGCTTCTGAGCGCGACGTGGGCCATGTCCGGGACGTCGCGTGGGCGGAAGTGACGAGGCGGGCGGGACGGGCAGGCCGGTGGCGTTGATCCGCCCCCCCGATGAAAGGGTTCGCCCTGAGTGCGAGGCAAGCGCTCGGATACTGGCGGCGGATGGAAAATATTCGCGTTCTCGACGCGGTCGAATTACGATCGCTCGATGTTCCTTCCCGTTTGAAATCATTGGTTCGAATGAAGTTAAGAGCGTTTTCGATTTAATCTGGCTCATATCCTGCAGCGGCGAAGAAGTTGGCGCATTCATCGGGTGTGATGGTGTCGATGAGCCGGCCGATGGCGGCCCATAGCCCTTCGACCGTGCGCTCAGCCGCCTTGCGCAGGAGCGCCTTGAGCTTGGAGAAGGCCATCTCGATCGGGTTGAAGTCCGGCGAGTAGGGCGGCAGGAACAGCAGCCGTGCGCCGACGGCTTCGATCCCTGCGCGGCCGGCCGGCCCCTTGTGGCTGCCGAACGGCACGGGCGAGGTCGTCCCGGTACAGCTCGCAACCGACGATGTGGCTCAACCGCTCCAGCGCGCCTCACTCGAGCTCGATGACGTTCCGGGAGGACGGCTGGGCACTGCGCAGGGATGGCCCGCGGTTGCTGAGGAAATCGCCCGGCGGCGCGGTCGCGGGCTTCGCGGCGGGCGCGCCGCGCACGGACTGCGACGGCTGTTCGGGCCGGTCGATCGAGGCCGGGTTCGCGACCGGCGGCAGCGGCGTGACGACGCGCCCCTCCGCCTGATCGAGGCAGCGCCGCAGGGCACCGGGATCGGGCAACAGCGTGCAGTCGTTCACCGAGAGCGGGCTTGGCTGGGCGCGGGCCGCCGTCGCGCCCGCCGCGAGGAGCGCGAGCGCGCCGAAGGCGGTTCGCACCGCGCGTCCCCGCGTCAGCGGTCCGGGGCTCATGGCTGCGCCTGTCGGATCCGCGGATTGACCTGTCGGACCTCGATCTCGCTCGGCTCCGACGGCAGCAGCTTGCGCGGGGCGGCCGTCCCGGTGCGGGCGGCCTGCTGCTGCGCCTGGGACGACACCGGTTGCGGCGCCGGCGCGCTGGCCCGGCCCTGCTGCGCCGGCTGCGCGGGCGCGTCCGCCTTGTCGAGCCGGCCGAGCCGCACCCGCACGTACTCGACCGACCGCTTGGCCGCGTCGAACCCGCACTCGTAGGTCACCCGCACCCACTCCTTGGCGGGACTGAGGAAGCGGATCGAGTCGCCCCGGTAGCGGACCACCGTGGCGCCGCCCTCGGGCGCCTCGGCCTGCTGGAAGATCTTGGCGAAGGGCCGGGAGACCCACTCGAAATCCGTCGGCGCCTGTGCCTCGATCCGCGGCGCGCAGATCTGCGAGGCGAGTTCGTTGTTGGCGCGCACGCAGGTGGCGTCGCAGCCCGGAGCGGCGGGGGCGGGCTGCCCCGTCCCGGGATTGGCAGTGTTGGCCTGGATCGGCGCGGCCTGCGCGGGCGTCGGCTGGGCCGGTGCCAGTTGCGGCGGCGGCGTGGGAGCCGCCGCAGATTGTGCCCCGGCCGACAGGATCCCGGCCGACCATACGGTCGCGGCGGCGAGCAGGATCTGCACGCGCGATGGCCCGCGCTGCCTCATCGTAGCCTCCCAATCAACACACGGCGCAGACGGTTTCCGCCTTGCGCAGAGATCGACCGCTCCGTCGCCCTTGAACCCGCGGGCTCGCGCCCGAGGAATCGCGCCGCGTACGACCGTTCAGAACGGTCTTGCTTGCTCAATAGAATACCACTTTCGGCGATGACTGATGTGTCCAATTTAACACGCATATAGCGGCCCGCAAATCGGGCGGCGAAAACTGCCTAATCCGATCCGGCACTCCGACTCCGGAGATCGTTAACGCGCCGTCTTAAATGATTGAGAGATTTCAGTTTTCTCCGGGCCGTTTGACAGACCACGTCGCGACTTTGTCGCCTGAGATCTGATGAGAAATCACGACAATTGTATTTTTTGTCTCAACCGGCGCTTGACACTCGTCTTCGGCTTATGGATACGCTTAACAAGCCGTTAAAGCGCCGCGACGACAGAGCGACTGCGATGGCATAGATTGTGTTCAAAAGAGCACATAAAATACAGAGGGAGTGTATCTATGTTGAAATCAGTTGTTCTGGCTTCCGTCGCCGTCGCCAGCCTGACCGCCTTCGCGACCGGCGCCTCGGCACAGTCGAGCACCCCTATTATGGGCACCGGCACGACTGCGAATGAAGCGTTCGTTATCCAGCGCGGTGGCGGCGGCGGCAATGCCGCGACTGTCGATCAGTCCGGAACTAACAACAAGGCGGGGAAGCTCAACGGCGAGATCGACCTGTCGGTCCCGAATGTGTCGATCAGCAATTTCGATAATCAAGCGAACAACGCTTACACCGTTCTCCAGAACGGCACCGGGAACGAGCTGCACATCACGCAGTCCAATGCGAACAACTCGGTGATGACGACGAACGGGAACGTCTTCGGCAATCCCAGCGTCGGTGCGAACAGCGGATCGTTCCAGCAGGGCGACCGCAACTACGTCGATTCGAGGCAGAACGGAACCAATGGCGTAGTTCAGTTCCAGCAGAATTCCAGCTATAACCAAGCGCGCTTCAGCGTAGACGGCGGTGCCGATAAGACGTACGCGGGTATCTTCCAGTTCGGTGGCAACAGCAACGTTGCGGCCATCAATCAGGGATACGCCGCGAACAATGCGTATGCTGTCGTTGTTCAGGACGGTACGAGCAATAACGGCACCATTACTCAGAATGGCAGCACAAACTACGCCGCACTTCTTCAGGCTGGCAACAACAATACGGCTTCGATCGAACAGACTGGCTCGTTCGTTGGTGCACTCGGCTACCAGAATGGCAGCTACAATAACGGCACCATCCAGCAGTACGGGACTTCTGCAAACGCCGCCTTCGCGCAGTACGGTGCTGGCAACAGCATGCGGATCACGCAGCGTTAAGCGGGCAGTGCACCGTTCCTTTTGCAGGATGAGTTGAAAACAAACGGAAAGGGCGTCCGCACGGCGCCCTTTCCTAAACTATGTCGATCTTGTAGAAGCACGCGCAGCAACGGTGCCGACATGCTCAGCATCAATGCCGATCCACCTGTGGTCTGCCGCGTGGTCGAGAACCGTTCGGCCGACGTCGCGCGCTTGGCTCTCCGCATCGAGGCTTCCCGCGGGATCGCGGGTCGATACAATCTTGTTGTGCGCAAGTCCGACCTGGCTGGCACCGCCATCATGCAGCAGGGCGGCGGTTTCGACCTTGCCGACGGCGCCGCTCGCGAGGTCGGCATGCTGACGATCGGCGTCCGGCCGGACGCTCAGCTGAGCGTCGACGCCTCCGTGCAGGTGGACGGCCGCAGGATCAGCTGCGTCTACGACAGCACGCAGGACCTGTGACACGCCGCTCGATCCCTGCAAGCCGACAGGTCGAACTACGTCATTCCTGATGGGACGAGTGTCTGCGGCTCCATTGACATTGCCGCACCCGAAAGACAGCTGCAGCGCGTCTCAGGCCTCGACACGTGTGTCCAATTCACCACATAACAGATGTGACCATGTGTGGATAAGCCCTGATACTATACAACCACACGGAACACTGATTTAAGGTAGCCCAAAAGGGGCCAGGGAGGTAGATGATGCGCCGTACGCGTCGCGGCCGCGCTGCAGGTCGAGCGCTGCTCGTCGTCGTCCCGCTCGCCGTCGCGAGTATGGCCGGCTCCGCGGCGGCGCAGGACCGCGTCGCGATCGAGCAGATCCAGGCGGCCGCTCAGCGCCCCGCCGGCACTCAGGGACGAGGGATCCAGGAGAGCGACTACATCCTCGGCAATCAGTCCGGCATCCTGCTGCTCAATCCGAGCGGCCCGCCCCAGTCGGCGCAGGCAAACCAGGCCCGCGCCCTGCAGATCGGATCGGGCAACACGGGCACGATCGACATGTCGGGCTACGCGAACGTGGCGATCCAGAACGTGATCGGTTCGCGCAACACGGTGACCCAGCAGCAGACGGGATCGTACAACCAGTCGACCGTGTCGGTCTTCGGCCAGTCCAACACGGTCGGGACCCAGCAGGACGGCGGTGCGGCGGCGACCATCACGGTCCGCGGCGACAACAACGCCATCTCGGCGCAGCAGCAGGGGGCCAACCCCACGCCGATCAGCATCACGCGGGTCGGCAACGGCCCCAGCGTCTCGGTCACCCAGAGGTAGTCCCATGCGCCAGTCCCGTCTTCTCGGGCCGCTCGTCTGCGGCTGGGCTCTCCTCGCCGTCGCGGGCGCGCAGGCCGGCAGCCTCGTCTACCAGCCGGTCAACCCGTCCTTCGGAGGAAGTCCGCTGAACGGCGCCTGGCTGCAGGCCGAGGCCGCGGCCCAGAACGACGCGCAGCGGTCGGCCCAGCGCGATCAGCAGCTGTTCTCGGCCAACCAGAGCGCCGCCAACACCAAGACCCCGGGCCAGATTTTTGCCCAGCAGTTGCAGACGCAGATCTACAGCTCACTGGCCAACCAGATCACCCAGGCACTCTTCGGCGAGAACGCCCAGCAGAGCGGCAGCTACAGCTTCGGCGGGTCGCAGGTGACCTTCCAGCGCCTGGGCAGCAACATCCAGCTCCAGATCTTCGACGGCCAGTCGACCACCACCATCGTCGTCCCGGCGACCGCGGCCGTGGGCGGCGGCTCGACCACCACGACGCCGCTCTCGGGCGCGCCCTGAACGCGGCGCGCAGCGATGGTTGTCGAGCATCGATCCCGGAGCCGGCTCCGCCCTCCTCCGTCGTCCGCCCCGGCGGGCGCGCGGAAGGCCGGAGCGCCGAAGCGGAACGGAGACGGCGTTGCCCGTGCGTAGCTTTCTGAAGAGCCTGGCCGGCGCCGTCCTGCTCTGCGCGGGCTTGGCCGCCTGCGCCCCGTGGGACCGAGAGCTGCTCGCGCAGGCGCCCGTGGTCACGCCGCCTTCCCCCACCGATCTCAATCTCGAGACGCTGCCGCCGCCGACCCGCAAGATCGACATCGCGATCTACAATTTCCCGGACCTGACCGGTCAGAACAAGCCGAACGACAACATCGCCGAGTATTCCCGCGCCGTCACCCAGGGCGGCGGCGCCTTCGTGGTCGACGCGCTGCGGCGCGCCGGGCGGGGCCAGTGGTTCTCGGTGGTCGAGCGCACCGGCCTCGCCAACCTGCTGCAGGAGCGGCAGCTGATCCGGGCGACCCGCCAGGAATTCGAGGGCACGGACGCGAAGCCGCTGCCGCCGATCCGCTTCGCGGGCCTGATCGTCGAGGGCGGCATCATCGGCTACGACGCCAACACGGTGACGGGCGGCGCCGGCGCCAACCTCCTGGGCATCGGCGGTGACACCAAGTACCGGCGCGACGAGGTGACGGTGGCGATGCGCATCGTCTCCGTGCAGAGCGGCGAGGTGCTCAACAGCGTCACGGTGACGAAGACGATCTACTCGGTCGCCCTCAACGCCAACGCCTATCGCTACGTCGCGGTGGCCAAGCTGCTCCAGGTCGAGGCGGGCGTGACCCGGAACGAGCCGACCCAGATGGCGGTGCGCGAGGCGATCGACCTCGCCGTCTACGCGACGATCATCGAGGGCAGCCGCAAGAAGCTGTGGCGCTTCCGCGACCCGGTGCTCGGCACCCGCCTCGTGGACGAGTATCTCGCCCGCGATCGGCCGACGCCCCTCGAGGTTCCGGGACCGACGGTGGCGTCGGGCCCGCTGGTGGTGAAGTCCTGATCGATCATGGACCGGCCCGTCGCACTGACGCACATGTTCGGCCGCCGCCCGAGCGGTAAGCGGGGTACGCTGGCCCTGTGCCTCGTCGTGTCCGCCGCCCTGACGCCGGTGATCGCACCGCGGGCTTCCAGCACGGCCCGGAGCCCAGCGATCCCGGAGCTCGCCGCCCTCAAGCCGATCGCGCCGATCGCGCCGATCGCGGCGCCGCCGCCGCTCGGACTGCCGGACGGGCCCGCGGACGGACCGGCGTCACCGATCCTCGCGCCGGTGAACGCCGATCTGATGATTCTGGGCCGCGGCGCGTTCCCGCCGATCGAGGCGACCGCCCTGCTGTTCCCGCAGGCCGGGGACGGGATGCACGCCCTGATCACCGCCGCGGCCGCCGCCAACGGCCTGCCCAGCGACTTCTTCCTGCGCCTGCTGCGCCAGGAGAGCGGCCTCAACCCCAACGCCGTGAGCCCGGTGGGGGCGCTCGGCATCGCCCAGTTCATGCCGGGCACCGCCGCGGAGCGCGGCCTGCGCAACCCGTTCGATCCGCTGGAGGCAATCCCGAAATCAGCCGAGCTGCTGCGGGAGCACAGGGTGCGCTTCGGCAATCTCGGATTGGCCGCGGCGGCCTACAACGCCGGGCCGCAGCGGGTGCGCAGTTGGCTCGAGGGTCGCTCGGGCATGCCCACCGAAACGCGCGACTACGTGGTCCGGATCACCGGCCGCACCGTTGAGGAATGGGCGGCAGAGAGCGGCCGGTCCTTCCTGAGCGCCCCGTCGCTCTTCTCGAACCCCCGCGGTTTCGGCCCGGTCGCCGGCTGGGCCGCCGATCCGGCAGCACGCCCTTCGCCCATGTTCGAGGCGCGACCGGTCACGCGCAGCATGGCGGCTGCGAGCGACCAGTCAGCCAAGCCGGCTGCCAAGCGGGGTGCTAGGCGCCTGTCGGCACAGTCGCAGCAACCGCGATCCGAGCAGGCCCTCTGTGCGGTCCTGAACGGCCAGGGACGCACCTGTCTGGTCCAGGCGGTCTACTGAGCGGGCGCCAGCTGCTCGACCTGGACGGCCTGGGCCGGCGTGGCCGGCCGGCGACTCTGCCGAAGCTTGCGCCGCTTCCCGCGCCGGGACACACCGGTCGCCGGGATCGGGCCAGCCGCGTCGAGCAGGGATTGGTCGATCACGGGCGACTGCTGGAAGGCCGCCGGCCGCGGGCCGGGCGCGAGGCGTTGGCCTTCGTAGAGCTCGATGCAATCGCGGAGCGCCGTCGGATCGCGGATGAAGGTACAGTCGTTGACGTTCGGGACGGGGGCACCTTGTGCCAGGACGCCCGTGGCGCACGAGAAGGATGCGACGCCGAGCACGACCACCCTCAATCTCCATCCCGGCATGACGAACCTCGCGGGCGTGTAGGCGAGACGCCGCACCGGCGCGAACCCACATTCATTGACACCTAACAGAACAATGGCTCGATCAACCAGTTCCGAACTGCTGATTTCCGCCACACAGCCGCGCATCAGATCAAATTTCGAGGCTTCTGCCGATCATCTGCGCCCGGCCGATGCCGTCTCATCCTGCTCGGTGCATCGCCGACATATGTGGAGAGCGCCCTCGATCGCGCCGCCCTGAGCGCGAGCTCGGAATGGGCTGACAGCCGGAGGGTGAACGACAGGTGCGCCCCGCTGATGACGGAGCCCTCGGCCGTTACGCCGGAGCAGATAGCACGGAACCGATGTTGACCCGAGCGGTCAAGCGCGGCGACCGTACGGACCCAACGAGAAGGATCCGTTCGTCCGGAACAGCTCGGAGTGACTAGGAATGCCGCGCCATGTCTACCAATTATCGCGAATGATTTTAGACCGTTGTATACTAGTGGCTTGGCCCATCATCCCGGACATTCGTTCACTACTATCACCGATGATTTGTCAGCTACCGTCCGGAAATCCTATTACCGTTTGCGTGACAGCCGTTCGGCGACACGCTCAAGCTCCTCGTGCAGATCGTCGGTCCGCAGATGACCGCATCGCGCCGTCATCTGATGCTTGGCATGGCCTAGGATCCGGCTGAGGCGGTAGAGATCCCCACCGTCCTGCACGAACCAACTGGCGAAGCTGTCCCGCAGGTCATGGAAGCGGAAGTCCTCGATCCCAGCCCGGCGGCAGGCTCCTCCGAACCCTTCTTCAGGTCACCCACCCACGATCCATCCGACTTTCAGAACAGGTAGGTGGAATGGGGGCGGCAACGTTCACGCGGATGCTCTGCGGAGACGTGCACGACTGCACCAGAACGAAGCGGTGAGAGGGTGCCCGCTTTCGGCTCGCCGGATGGTGAACTGTTGTGTCTGATCGGGGTCGGCAGGGGACTCTCCGCTTCTCCCGCGGGCGTTCTCCCAAGCGGACAGGCGGCTTTCGGCCAGACTACGTCTCGCCGGATCGTCGGCGCGCGTAGGACCGACCGTTTCGCTTCGCGCCCATTGCAGATGCGAAGCGTCCAAAATTCATAAGCCAAAAGCAGACGTCCACTCAGTCGGGTGGACGTCTGGCTGATCCTCCCTCGTCTTCGCGGATACCTCTGATACGCTCATGCTGAGCGGGGAATGTGTCGGATGGCGAAGACGAGACGAGGATTCACGCCCGAGTTCAAACGCGAAGCGGTCGCCTTGCTGGAGAGCAGCGGCCGGCCGCAGATGCAGGGCGCGGCCGAGCTCGGGATCCAGCCCTCGATGCTGCGGCAGTGGCGCGCCACGCTGAACGGGGCACGACCCGGGCCGCGGTCAGCTGGATCGACGGGAGCCTCGCCACCAAGCCCGGTCGCATCGTCGTCCAATCAGGCCGCCGAGATCGCCCGGCTGCGACGTGAGCTTCACCGCACGCGCATGGAGCGCGACGTGCTAAAAAAGCCATCGGCATCTTCGCGGAGATGCCCAAGTGACCTTCGCCTTCGTCGAGCAGCATGCACTCCGCGCTCGGTTATCGCTCACCCATCCGCTACCAACAGGAGATGCTCGCCGACCCCTGATCCGCAAGCGTTCCACCGCTCCACCAAAACGGGTCAACTCCAACTCCAGGACAGGCGCGCGGCCTTCACGTCTTCCCTCTCCTGCTCGGCGGCGTGGCCGGTGTCTTTTTGCGCGTGATGCCGTGGCGCTTGAAGAAGCGGGACAGGCTGCTGACCCCAACCCGCAGCCCCAGTTCGGCCAGACGGTCGCGCAACTCATGCAGGAACAGCTCGGGCTGCGCTTCGTAGGTCTGCCGGATCAGGTCGGCCTGTGCCTCGATGGTGTGCGAGCGTTGATCGCCGCCCATCGGCTTGGCCTGTGTCCGACCCTCCTGCACGAAGATCCCGTGCCAGCGCACGGCGCTGGCCGGGCTGACCTCGAAGCGCCGCGCCGCCTCCCGGCGCGAAGCCCCCGCCTCGATCGCGGCTACGACACGCTCGCGCAGATCAACGGACAGGGCAGACGCCATCGGCTCTCCTCCTCGGAAAGCCGCGCGTCGAATCACATCACCGCCGCGGCCGAAACCCTAAACGATTCAATTCGATCGGTGACCGCCCTAGCTCGTCGACCCTCGTGATGTCGATGCGGTGATCGAACTGGCCGGCCCCGATACGGGCCGCGCCGTCCTCCAGCAAGCGGATCGGCCCAGTCATTCGGCCGGCGAGCCAGTAGGCGAGCGCGGCGGCGAAGCCCGTGCCGGCAAGCAGCAGGCCGAGCAGGCGCCAGAAGGCGGCGCGGATCGGTCCGAACGCCTCGACGGCCGGCTGGTAAACGATCACGCTCCAGTCCGGACCCTGGATGGGCGCCAAGGCGGCGACCAGCGCGCGCCCCGCCGGGTCCGTCCCGGCGACCGCGCGTCCAGCCTGCGCGAGGATTGCAGCCCGCGATTCTCGGAGGTTCTCAGCCGTCTGGTCCGCGGCACCGCGTAGGACGAAGCTGATGTCGGGATGCGCGATGAGCCGGCCCGGCCGGTCGAGGACGAGGGCCTGTCCGGTCTCGCCGATCCGGATCCCCACGAGGACGTCCAGGATCAGCTTGAGATTGATCTCGGCGATCGCGATTCCCGCCGCGGCTCGGTTCCCCGCAACGGCCACGATCATGTACGGTTCGGAGTTGCGGTGGTAGGTGACAGGGCCGAACCAAGCTTGCCCGGTCCGAGCTCCCAAGACCGCCGGATCCGCCGATGCGTCATCTCCGCTCTCGACGCGGTTGAGGCCGATTCGCGACACAGAGAGCCGCTCCTTCGAGGCGCCGTCGATCAGCCTGAGGGTGGTTACGGCGGGGGCGTGGCGCAGGAGGCGCAGGGCATCGATGCGCCTCCGCTCGTCGGCTCCTTCCGTCCAGGGCAAGTGGACCATCCAGGCGAGCTGGTTTCCGATCCCTTCAATGAATATTGCTATACGCGCAGCTGCAGTCCGGGCCTCGGCACCAAGGAGTTCGTTCAGGTGTGCCCGTTGGTCCTTATACCCGAACCATGCCTGACTGCCGCCGGCGGCTAGAGCGTTTTCGGTTTATTCTGGGTCGTATCCTGCAGCGGCGAAGAAATTGGCGCACTCGTCTGGCGTTACGGTGTCGATGAGCCGTCCGATGGCCGACCATAGCCCTTCGACGGTGCGCTCGG
>NZ_JBKFBI010000149.1:0-14454 GCF_053346095.1 Methylobacterium sp. A52T
GCCCCCACGGCCCGGCCCGGCCCGGGCGGGCCCCGCGCCGCGGGGGCGGCCGCCACGACGGTGGGGCGGAACCCGAGGTTGAAGGCGCTCCGGGCGGTGGAGTTGACGCACATATGCGTCATGAAGCCGGCCAGGACGACGTCCTTCACGCCGGCCTGCTCGAGCCGCGCCTGGAGGTCGGTGCCCACGAAGGAGCTCGGATACGCCTTGGTGATCACCGGCTCGTCGCCCTGCGGCGCCACTTCCGGGCTGATCTGGCCGATCGGGGCGGTCACGTCGTAGGGCGAGCCCGGCCCGGCATCGTGGCGGACGTGGATCACCGGGATCCCGGCCTCGCGCGCCCGTCGCAGGAGCGCCGCCGCCTCCCGGAGCGCGGGCTCGACGCCGTCGAGCCGCATCACGCCCTCCCGGTAGGTCTGCTGCAGGTCGATCATCACGAGCGCCGAGCCCCTGAGCGGGGCCGGCGCGGGGCTCAGGCCGGACAGGCCGCGCAGGGTTGCCGGATCGGACATCGGCGGTTCCTCCCATCGGGCCGCGTCGGAGGCGGCTCTCTGAGCCCGGGACGCTACGACGGCGCGGCCCGGTCGCGCCAGTGTGCAAAGGTGCAACGCTCGCGCGCCGGGGCCGGATGTTCCCCCAGGAAGGTTGGCCGCGCGGATTGATCCGCCCCCGCGCGTCGCTACATGCGCGGCGTGACCGCCCCGCCCCTGCGCCTCGGCGCGCTTCTCCTCGCCCTCGCCTGCGCGCAGCCGGCTTCGGCCGCTCCGTCCGAGGGGGCGACCGAGACCGTCGAGCAGGCCCTGTGCCGCCTCATCGACGACTCGGCCAAGGCCCGCGGCCTTCCGGTGCCGTTCCTGACGCGCCTGATCTGGCGCGAGAGCAGTTTTCGCGTCGGGGTGGTGAGTCCGGCCGGCGCGCAGGGCGTCGCGCAGTTCATGCCCGGGACCGCCCGGGAACGCGGCCTCCTCGACCCGTTCGATCCCGAGCAGGCGATCCCGCACGCGGCCCACCTGCTCGCCGACCTGAGGACCCAGTTCGGCAATCTGGGCCTCGCCGCCGCGGCCTATAACGGCGGCGCCGCGCGGGTGAGCAAGTGGCTCTCCGGCGACGGCGGCCTGCCCGCCGAGACGCGGGCCTACGTGGCCAACATCACGGGCCAGCCGGTGGACGACTGGCGGACCGGCCCCGGCAAGGCGATCGAGTTCCCGGAGGGCGGCGCGCCCGCCAAGTCCGACGGCAAGTCTGACGGCAGGTCCGACGGCAAGCCCGAGGCCAAGGATCAGAAGGAGACCAAGCCGGAAGCGCCGCAGACCTGCCTGCAGGTCACCGCCAGCCTGCGCGTCCCGTCGCGCGGCGACCGCTTCGCCCTCGGCCTCAACGAGGGTCCGGCCGCCCCCTGGGGCATCCAGCTCGCCGGCAATTTCTCCAAGGCGCTGGCGCTGCAGAGCTTCAACCGCGCGCGGAGCGCCTACGCCGGGGTGATCGGCGAGGTGCGGCCGATGATCATCGGCACGCGCCTGCGCAACCGCGGGACCCGCGCCTTCTACCGGATCCGCATCCCGGCGCAGAGCCGGCAGGCGGCCGACGACCTGTGCGGCCGCATCCGCAAGGTCGGCGGCGCCTGCTTCGTGCTGCGGACCTGATTTTTCGTGATCCGCCCCGAGAGCGTCATCAATCCGCCCCGAGGGCGGTGCGGTATGGCCCGGTCGGGACAACCGGATGGGATATGACACGTCTCCTCACCGCGCTCGCTAGCCTCCTCTGTCTCGGGCTCGCCGCGTTCGGCTTCACCGCTGCCTCGCCGCTCGCGCTGTTCGACGCGATCGGCCCGCGCGATCCGGGGGGCCGGCTCGCCGCGAAGGACCAGCCCTTCGGCGAGGGCCCGCGGCGGCGGCTCGACGTCTACGTTCCCACAGCGGGCGCCGAGAACGCGCCGGTCCTGGTGTTCTTCTACGGCGGCTCCTGGCAGAGCGGCGCCAAGGACGACTACGCCTTCGTCGGGCACGCCCTCGCGGCGCAGGGCTTCGTCACGGTGCTGCCCGATTACCGGCTCTACCCGGAGGCGCCGTTCCCCGGCTTCCTCGAGGACGGCGCCGAGGCCATCGCGTGGGTGCGCGACAACATCGCCGGATACGGCGGCGACCCGCGCCGCATCGTGCTCGCCGGCCACTCGGCGGGCGCCTACAACGCCGTGATGCTCGGCCTCGATCCGCGCTACGTGATCGCCGCCGGGGTCGATCCCAAGGTGATCAAGGCCGTCGCCGGCCTGTCCGGCCCCTACGACTTCCTGCCGTTCGACCAGGACACCACCGTCAAGGTGTTCGGCAAGGCGCCCGATCCGGAGGCCACGCAGCCCGTCGCCTTCGCGGGCCCGCTCTCGCCCCCCGCCTTCCTGGCGACCGGCGACGCGGACACGGTCGTCAAGCCGCGGCACACGGTCAGCCTCGCCGCCAAGCTGCGGGCCGAGCACGTCCCGGTCCAGGAGCGGCTCTACCCGGGCCTCGACCACAAGGACACGCTGCTGGCGCTGTCCGTCACCTTCCGCTCGAAGGCACCGGAACTGGCCGAGATGGCGTCCTTCCTGATGCGGCAATCCGCCGGCCGCTCGCAGTACACGATGCGGCGCTGACCCCGCCGGGATCGCGTCAAGGTTATCGCGCGATCGCGGGGTGCAACACCTGATTTTCCATCGCCCCGCACCTGCGGGCCGCTAGAATGGTCTCGGCCGCGCGGCGCGGCCTCGCGGTGGGACGGCATGGCTTCTGCGGACGCGGCGATCGGGATCCCGGCCGACGGGCGGCAGCGCGGCGTCGCGGGCCGCGACGTGCCGGACGTTCTGCGCGTGCTCCTGAACGGGGCCGTCTTCGTCCTGCTCTGGAATCACGTCTGGCTGAAGGACCTGTCCGACCGGTCGATGCTCGCGGCCTCCGAGGACGGCAGCCTGCTGACGCAGATCCTGTTCCTCAGTGCCGGCGCCGCCATGGCGGCGGCGATCCACCGGATCGGCGTGCGCCACCTCCGCCCCCTGGTGACCCGCCCCCTCGTGCTCTGCGCCCTCTGGCTCGGGGCGACGGCGCTGCTCTCCGTCGAGCCAAGCCTGTCGCTGCGGCGGCTCGCGCTCTTCGCCATCGCGGCGATGCTCTCGGCGGGCGTGCTGATCGTGGCCCGCTCGCCCCGGCAGCTGGCGCTGACCATGGCCGGGTCCGCCCTGGTCATCGTGCTCGCCTCCTACCTCGCGGTCGCCTTCGTGCCGAACCTCGCGATCCACTCGGCCTTCGACGTCAATTCGGATCCGAGCCACCCGGGCCTCTGGCGCGGTATCTTCCCGCAGAAGAACGAGGCCGGCGCCGCCATGGTGATCCTGGTGATCGTGGGCCTCTACGTCGCCAGGGTGGCGAGCCGCGTCCTCGGCTGGGCGATCGTGCTCCTGGCGGCCGGGTTCCTCGTGGCGAGCGGCTCCAAGACCGCGATCCTGCTCCTGCCGGTGATCCTCGCCGTCACCGGCCTGTGCCAGGTCCTGACCGGCGGGGTCCTGCGCCGCCTACTGCTCCTCGGCCCGGTGATCGGCTTCTCGCTGATCTCGATCGGCTCGGTGCTCGCGCCGCCGATCCAGGAGGCAGTGGGGTCGCTGCTCACCGACGCGACCTTCACGGGCCGCAGCGAGATCTGGCAGTTCGCCATCGACAACATCATGATCCGGCCCTGGCGCGGCTGGGGGATCGGCGCCTTCTGGATGACCGAGCGGACCATGTATGCCGGCTCCGAGGCGCTGACCTGGGTCAACACCGTCGACCACGCCCACAACGCCTATCTCGACACCGCGCTGATCGGCGGCCTGCCGTTCCTCGCCCTGACCGTCGTGGCCTTCGTGCTCGCCCCGGTGCGCGACCTGCAGCGCGTGGCCGGCGGGACACGCCTCGACGCGGAGACCCTCCTGTTCCTGAGGCTGTGGTTCCTCGGGCTGGTCTCGGCCTCCTTCGAGACGGTGCTCTACAACGGCAACAACGCCACCTGCTGCATGTTCATGATGGCGGTGTTCGGCCTGCGCCTGCGCACCCGCTACGCCGTCGTAGCGGGCTGAGGCGGTCCGGGCGCCCGGACTTCGCGCGCCAGCCGCGGAAGACCGCGCATCGTGAATGCGCTCGCCCCGGCGTGCCTCAGCGAGCGTCTCTTCTCCCCTCCGCGCGGCTTCTGTCCGGTAGCGGACGGCAACAACTTGTCCGGGAAACTGTTGGTCGGCATTCGCGCGGAGATTCTGCATGCCGGGCAGGGTTCGTTTCGCTTGGACCGACGTGACGTTCGCGCTGGGCGTGAGCGCCCTGTGCGCGCTGTCCCTCTTCGTGGCCCACTAGCCAAGGGGCCGCGCCGGGGCGTCCCGTCCCGCCGCAGCGTCGGGTGTCCGGCGCGCCGCGACATCCGTCCGCGCCGTGGGCCGGCCGCGGTCAATCGGGCAGCGCGAAGACCAGCAGCGCGTCGCCGGTGCCGAAGCCCGACGCCCTGGTGAACGAGGCGCCGCCCGCCGCCACCGCGACGTACTGCTTGCCGTCCAGCGCGTAGGTCATCGCCGGCCCGCTGATGCCGGCGCCGCACTGGAAACGCCAGAGAATCCGGCCGTCCCGCGCGTCGTGGGCGTCGAGATGACCGTCCTCCTCGCCCGAGAAGACGAGTCCGCCGGCGGTCGCCAGCGTGCCTCCGGAGAGGCGGCTGGCGCCGCGCACCGACCACGCGATCCGGCCGCCGTCCGCGAGATCGACGGCGGTGAGCGTGCTGAAGGACGGCTCGCCCCTGGCCTCCCCGGTCTCCGTGTAGCGGATCTCCGGGCGCCCCGCGGCGGCCGGCACGGTCTTCACCGTGTAGGTCGTCGCCCCGTGGCGGACCTGCACGTAGGCGCGCGTCCCGTCATAGGCGGTGGGCGGCCACGAGACCGCGCCGAGTGGGCCGGGCGCCACCACGGTGCCCTGCGGGGTCGGCGGCGCGAACAGGTTCTTCTGCTCGACGAGCGGGGCCGAGCGTGCGATCAGCCGGCCCGTGGCGCGGTCGTGGACGTAGATCCAGCCGGTCTTGCTCGCCGAGGCCACCGCCCTGGCGCCGCCCGGCATGTCCAGCAGGAAGGGCGGCGCGGCGACGTCGTAGCCCCACTCGTCGTGCGGCACCTGCTGGTAGTACCAGCGCAGTTTGCCGGTCTTCACGTCGAGGGCGACGAGGCACATCGTGTAGAGGTTGTCCCCCGGGCGCGACAGGCCGAAATTCTGCGGCGCCGGGTTGCCGGTGCCGAGGAAGATCAGGCCGAGATCGGGGTCGTAGGCGGGCGTCATCCAGAGGGAGCCGCCGCCCACCCGCCAGGCGTCGCGGTTGGCGGGGGCCGCCGCCTTCTCGGCGGCGATGTCGCGGTGGAGCGGCGTGCCGTCGGCGGTCTTGTCCACGAAGCCGCCCTCCCAGCCCTCCAAGGGCGTGACGTACCAGCGCCACCGTTCCTCGCCGGTCTTCGCGTCGTAGGCCGCGAGCCAGCCGCGCCGCCCGTAGCCGCCCTCGATGCCGACCACCGAGCCGCCGTCGAGGCCGCCCGCCTCGTCCTCGATGTGGAGGCCGTAGCCGGCGCCGGTGACGCCGACGATGACGAGCCCGTCGGCGACGAGCGGCGGCATCTTGAAGCCGAGGCGGCTCGAACCCTGGACGGGCTTGCCGCCGAGGGTCGCGGCCAGGCCCGAGGCGGTCTCGGTCTCGCCCTCCTCCGGGCGCACCGCCTCCTTCTCCCAGACGATCCGGCCGGTCCTGGCGTCGAGGGCGATCAGCTGCCCGTCCATGGTCGCCTCGAAGACGAGGCCCCCCGACACCGCGACCCCGCGGTTGGAGGGCGGGCCGAAGATCTTCTCGGTGCGCGGCTTGTGTGTGTAGGTCCAGAGCGGCTTCCCGGTCTTCGCGTCGAGGGCCGCGACGTTATTCTGCGTCGTGGAGACGTAGAGGGTGCCGTCCACCATGACCGGCTGGGCCTGGAAGTAGCCGGTGACCCCGGTCTGGAAGATCCAGGCGGGACGCAGCCGGCCGACCGTGTCGCGGTTGATCTGGGTTAGCTCGGAGAAGTTGCGGTTGCTCGGGTCGTGCCCGAAGGCCGGCCAGGGCGTCTCGGCGGCGGAGGCCGTACCGAGGGAGGCGGTTCCGGCAAGGCAGGCCAGCAGGGCGGCCCCGATCCATCGCGACAAAGCTGTGCTCCCGTGTGCGGCGCCTGTCGCGCCCGAACCGGTCTTCTCGCGACGCGGCCTCACGCCTGCCGCCGGGGCGCCCCGTCGAGCTGCGCCGGCGTCGCCTGGGCGCCCATGGCCCGGGCCATGTCGGCGGCGCTCTGGCCGGAGGCGTCGCGGCGATCCGGGTCGGCGCCGTGCTGGAGGAGCAGGTCGACCATCTCGGTGCGGTCGAACATGGCCGCGGTCATCAGCGCCGTGCGGGTGCCGTCGCCGGTCCCGTCCACCGCGGCCCCGTGCCGGAGCAGGAGCTGCGCGACGGCGAGGTCGTTCTTGAAGGCCGCGCCGGCGAGCGGCGTCTGGCCGCGGTCGTTGGCGAGTTCCGGGTCGCCGCCGGCCTCCAGGATCACCCGGGCGGCCTCCGCCTGACCGTTATAGGCGGCGAGCATCAGCAGGCTGTCGCCCTTGTCGTTGCGCAGGTTCGCCGGCAGCCCCTGCCCGAACAGGTCGGCGAGCTCCTCGGCGTGGCCCATCCGCGCGTACTGGAAGACCCGGCCCGCGAAGGCCAGGGTCTCGTCGTCGAGGGTCGGGGGCGGGTTCGTCTCTGAGGCCATCGCGTGCTCGTCACTCATCGCGGCTGATCTGGGCCGCTGCGGCATCGACGTCCAGCGGCGGGGGGAACAGTTTCGTAGCCCGGCTCGTTCCAGCCGCCTATCCGGGCGAGGCCCGGCGTCTCCGGAGCGCGACGATGCCCCGACCGTTTGAGCCCTACGCCGACGCGCTGCGCACCGCCCGCGAGATCGTGCGCGAGCAGGCGGGGACCGTCGTCGAGGCGGCGGTCCGCGCGGATTCCCACGCCTACGACGAGGCCTGCCACGTCCTCGTGGTCCGGATCGCGCAGGCCATCGTCGATGCCGGCGAGGCCGGGTCGGAACACGGCCTCGGCCGCGGCAGCGAGGCCGCCTGAGGTCCCGGCGGCCGGGTCAGCCCCGCCGCCGCCCGCCGCCGCCCTTGTACTTGGGCTTCTGACCGCCGAGGCCCTGCGTCGAGCGCGGCTTCGGCCGCTCCTGCCAGACCGGCGCCGCGCCGCCCGCCGGCAACTCCCGGTCGGTCCCCGGACCCATGTTGTCGAGGTCGGGCTTGGCGATCCGGCTGCCCCCGCCTCCGCGCGGCGCCTTCCGGCCGAACTTGCCGGCCTCGCGCTCCACATCGCTCTGGCGCGCCATCGGGTCATCGGAGACCAGCAGTTCGGTCGCCTGAAGCCGCTTCAGCTCGTCGCGCAGCCGCGCCGCCTCCTCGAAGTCGAGGTCGGCGGCAGCCGCGCGCATCCGCTTCTCCAGGTCCGCCATGACGGCCTTGAGGTTGTGGCCGACCGTGATGGCGTCCTTGGCCAGCCCGGTATCGACCTGAACGTGGTCGCGCTCGAACACGCTGCTGAGGATGTCGGCGATCCCGCGCTTCACGCTCTGCGGCGTGATCCCGTGCTCTTCGTTGTAGGCGAGCTGCTTGGCGCGCCGCCGTTCGGTCTCGGCCATCGCCCGCTCCATCGAGCCGGTGATGTTGTCCGCGTACAGGATGCAGCGTGCGTCGGCATTGCGGGCGGCGCGGCCGATCGTCTGGATCAGCGAGGTCTCCGAGCGGAGGAAGCCTTCCTTGTCGGCGTCGAGGATCGCCACCAGGGCGCATTCCGGGATGTCGAGGCCCTCGCGCAGGAGGTTGATGCCGATCAGCACGTCGAAGGCGCCGAGCCGCAGGTCGCGGATGATCTCGATCCGCTCCAGCGTGTCGATGTCGGAGTGCATGTAGCGCACCCGCACGCTGTTCTCGTGCAGGTACTCGGTGAGGTCCTCGGCCATGCGCTTGGTGAGCGTGGTGACGAGGGTCCGGTAGCCGGCCTGCGCCACCTCCCGGACCTCGCCCAGCAGGTCGTCCACCTGGCTGCGGGCCGGGCGCACCTCGATCACCGGGTCGACGAGGCCGGTCGGGCGGATGACCTGCTCGGCGAAGACGCCGCCGGTCTGCTCCATCTCCCACTTGCCGGGCGTCGCCGAGACGTGGACCGTCATCGGCCGCATCGCGTCCCATTCCTCGAAGCGCAGCGGCCGGTTGTCGAGGCAGGAGGGCAGCCGGAAGCCGTACTCCGCGAGCGTCGCCTTCCGGCGGAAGTCGCCCCGGTACATGCCGCCGATCTGCGGCACGGTGACGTGGCTCTCGTCGGTGAAGACCAGGGCGTTGTCGGGCAGGTACTCGAACAGGGTCGGCGGCGGCTCGCCGGGCTTCCGGCCGGTGAGGTAACGGGAGTAGTTCTCGATGCCGTTGCAGGCGCCGGTCGCCTCGATCATCTCGATGTCGAAGGTGCAGCGCTGGTCGATCCGCTGCGCCTCAATCAGCCGGCCCATCCGGGTCAGCTCCTCGATCCGGCCCTTCAACTCGTGCTTGATGCCCTTGATCGCCTGCTGCAGCGTCGGGCGCGGCGTCACGTAGTGCGAGTTAGCGTAGACCTTCACGAACTTCAGCTCGGAGATCGTCTTGCCGGTGAGCGGGTCGAACTCGACGATGCTCTCGACCTCGTCGCCGAACAGCCCGATCCGCCAGCCGCGATCCTCCAGGTGGGCCGGCCACAGCTCGATCGAATCGCCGCGCACCCGGAAGGTGCCGCGGGCGAAGTCGGACTGGATGCGCTTGTACTGCAGGGCCACGAGGTCGGCGATCAGCTGGCGCTGCTCGATCCGTTCGCCGAGCGAGACCGTGAACGACATCGCCGTGTAGGTCTCGACCGAGCCGATGCCGTAGATGCACGAGACCGAGGCGACGATGATGACGTCGTCCCGCTCCAGCAGGGCGCGGGTGGCGGCGTGGCGCATCCGGTCGATCTGCTCGTTGATCGACGATTCCTTCTCGATGAACGTGTCGGAGCGCGGGACGTAGGCCTCGGGCTGGTAGTAGTCGTAGTAGGAGACGAAGTACTCGACCGCGTTGTCGGGGAAGAAGGCCTTGAACTCCCCGTAGAGCTGCGCCGCCAGCGTCTTGTTGGGCGCGAGGATCAGCGCCGGGCGCTGCGTCTCCTCGATGATCTTGGCCATCGTGAAGGTCTTGCCCGAGCCGGTGACGCCGAGCAGCACCTGGTCGCGCTCCAGCGCCTGCACGCCGCCGACGAGCTCGGCGATCGCCCGGGGCTGGTCGCCGGCCGGGGTGAAGTCGGATTTGAGCGTGAACCGGACGCCGCCCTCGGATTTCTGCGGCCGCTCCGGCCGGTGGGGCGTCCAGGTCTTGCCGTCCTTGAACAGCGGGTTGCCCTCGGTGAGCAGCCGCTCCAGCGCGCTCACCGTCGCCGAGGCGCCGCCGTCGCCGCCGGGATCCGGCAGGTCGGCACCCTCCGGCGCGGGGCCGTCCTCGGGCGGCGTCAGACCGAGCGCCTGCGCCAGGCGCGGGTCGACATCGGCCGCGTCGCCGAGCGCGTAGCCGGCCTGGGGCGCCTCCGCGAAGCCGTCGTGGGCGATCTCGGCCCTCCGGGTCGCGGCCTCGGCTGTCCCCTCCTTCGGGCCGACCTTACCGCCGCCCTTACCGCCGCCCGTCTTGCGGCCGGGCCGCGCGGGCGCCTCGGGGGGCGGCTCGACGGCGGCCGGGCGGTTCCGGTTGAGCGCCGGGTTCAGGAGCTCCGCCAGGTAGGTGTCCAGGGGCTTCAGCTCGGGCTTCGACGCCTTGGCGGACGTGGCCGTGACGGAGCGCGGTTTCTTCGGTGCGGGCATGAGAACAATATGGGCCCGGACCGCGCCCTGAGGAACCCTGCGCGGGTGCGGTTTGGCGGCTTTCGTCCGCCGCCGGCCGTACGGCGGACCGGCCGCGGACCGGTTGCCGACCGGCGGCGGAGCGCCGCGCCATTCCACTAAAGACGGTGTGGCGAATACAGCCGTTAGGTAGAATTCCCCCGGGAGCGAACTCGACCGCGACGCCGGATGCTGAGAAGATCGGAATCCGCACGCGGGAAATCGGCTTGCGGTGAGCCGACCCGGTCGATACTTTGCACTGCAAAGTGGGGTGTGCGGCATGCTGCAGCCGGGGGCTTGAGGCACATGCAGGACCTGGACAAGGCGCTGGCCGACATCGTGGCCATCCGCTCGCAGATCGCCCGCGACACGGCGTTCCGCGGCTTGGGCGCGGCGACGGTCGCCGGCACCGGCGGCCTTGCGCTCGCCTGCGCGGCGGGGCAGGCCCTGTGGCTCGGCGATCCCGCGGCGCGGCCGGGCCTGTTCTTCGGCCTCTGGATCGCGGCGGCCCTCGCGGCCTTCGCGATGATCGGCGTCGAGGCGGTCCGGCGCAGCCGGCGCCTGCATTCCGGCCTCGCCGACGCGATGGTGTGGAACGCCATCGAGGTGTTCCTGCCGGCCGCGGGCGCGGGGGCCTGCCTCGCCCTGGTCATCGCCCGCTTCGCGCCCGGCGAGGTCTGGATGCTGCCGGGTCTCTGGCAGGTTCTGGTCGGCCTCGGCCTCTTCGCCTCGGCGCGGATCCTGCCCCGGGCGGTCCAGGGCGTCGGGGCCTGGTACCTGCTCGCCGGCCTCGCCGTCCTGGCGGTCTCGGCCGAGACACGGGCCCTGTCGCCCTGGACGATGGGCCTGCCCTTCCTGATCGGCCAGGCGTGGCTGGCCGGGATCATCCATCACGGGGCCCGGGCCTTCGATGACGACCGCTGACCGTTCCGAGGGGCGCTTCTCCTACGAGGGGCTCGACAGGATCATCCACGAGCGGGCGCGCCTCAGCGTGCTGACATCCCTGGTGGCGCACCCGAAGGGGCTGCCCTTCCCGGATCTCAAGCGGCTGTGCGGGCTGACCGACGGCAATCTGAGCCGCCACCTGGCCGTTCTGAGCGAGGCGGATCTGGTGAGCCTCGAGAAGCGCTTCGCGCAGAACCGGTCGCAGACGATCTGCCGCCTCACGGCGGTCGGGCGTCGGCGCTTCATCGGCTATCTCGGCGTGCTGGAGCAGGTGGTGCGCGATGCCGCGGAGGCGGCCGAGCGCGGCCCCGAATCCGGTGTTCGCGGCCTCGATCCGGCCACGAAAACGGCGTGAGACCGCCCGTCCCGCCGGGAATGTTAATCCCGTTTCGATAGACCTCTACGCCACGCCCATGCCGGGAGACTTTACGATGCAAAGCGAAGCGGTGCCGGGAGCCCTGCACGCCGCGATCATCATGGACGGCAACGGGCGCTGGGCGACGCAGCGCGGCCTGCCGCGGCTGGCCGGCCACCACCGGGGCGTCGAGGCGATCCGCCGCACCGCCGAGGCGTGCCCGGATCACGGCATCGGCACGCTCACGCTGTACGCCTTCTCGGCGGACAACTGGCAGCGGCCGGCCGAGGAGGTCGGCGGCCTGATGCGGCTCCTGCGCTCGTACCTGCGCAACGAGACCCAGCGCCTCGCCCGCACCGGCACCCGTCTCAGCGTCGTCGGTCGGCGCGACCGTCTGCCCGACGGCATCCCACAGGCGATCGCGGCCGCCGAGGCCGCCACGGCGGGGGGAACCCGCCTCCATCTGCGGATCTGCGTCGACTACTCGGCCCGCGACGCGATCATCGCGGCGGCGCAGCGCCTCGCCGGCGAGGAGCCGACGCGCGAGAGCTTCGGCAAGCTGGTGGCCGGTCCGATGCACGGCTCCCCGGTGGATGTCGACCTGCTGATCCGCACCGGCGGCGAGCGCCGCCTCTCCGACTTCATGCTGTGGGAGGCGGCCTACGCCGAACTGCTCTTCACCGAGCGGATGTGGCCCGATTTCGGACCCGACGACCTCGCCGAGGCCGTGGCCGAGTTCGGCCGCCGGGAGCGCCGGTTCGGCGGCCTGAAGGCGCCGGCCGTCCCGGCCGCCGCCTGAGGCGGCTTGACGCGCGCGCGCCGGCGCGCAGAGGGTCGGCGGCATGACCGAGACCCTCGCCCATCGCCGCGTCCTCCTCGTCATCGGCGGCGGCATCGCGGCCTACAAGGCCCTCGACCTGATCCGGCGGCTGCGCGAGCGGGGCGCCAGCGTCTGCCCGGTGCTGACCGCGGGGGCCCAGGAATTCGTGACGCCGCTGGCGGCGGCCGCGCTCGCCGGTGAGCGGGCGCATACCGACCTGTTCGACCGCGCCTCCGAGGCCGAGATCGGCCACATCAAGCTCGCCCGTCAGGCCGATGCCGTGGTGGTGGCGCCCGCGACCGCCAACCTGATGGCCCGCATGGCCGGCGGCCACGCGGCCGACCTCGCGACCACGGTCCTGCTGGCCACGACCCTGCCGATCCTGATCGCCCCGGCCATGAACGTCCAGATGTGGGCGCACCCCGCCACCCGCCGGAACCGCGCGGTCCTGGAGGGCGACGGCGTCCGGATCGTCGGGCCGAATGCCGGCCGGATGGCCGAGCCGGAATCCGGGCCCGGCCGGATGGCCGAGCCCAACGAGATCGCCGACGCGCTGGAGCGGATGCTCGGCGCCCCGGCCGGGGACAGGCCCCTGGCCGGCCGGCGCGTGCTCGTGACCTCGGGCCCCACCCACGAGCCGATCGACCCCGTCCGCTACATCGCCAACCGCTCCTCGGGCCGCCAGGGCCACGCCATCGCGGCCGCCGCCGCCGCGGCCGGCGCCGCCGTGACGCTAGTCTCCGGGCCGGTGTCGCTGCCCGACCCGCCGGGCGTCGCCGTCGTGCGGGTCGAGACCGCCCGGCAGATGCTGGCCGCCGTCGAGGCGGCGCTGCCGGCCGACATCGCGGTCTTCGCCGCCGCGGTCGCCGACTGGCGCCCGGAGCAGGAGGCGGGCAGCAAGAAGATCAAGAAGGACGGCACCGGGCCGGCGCCGATGCCGCTGGTCGAGAATCCCGACATCCTCGCCACGATCGCGCGCCGGCCGGCCGGGCGCCCGTCCCTCGTGGTCGGGTTCGCGGCCGAGACCGACACGGTGGTCGAGCACGCCCGGGCGAAGATCGCCCGGAAGGGCTGCGACCTCATCGTGGCCAACGACGTGTCGGCCGAGGGCGGCGTCATGGGCGGCATCGACAACACGGTGCACCTGATCCGACGGGACGGCGCGGTGGAGACCTGGCCGCGCCTCGGCAAGGACGAGGTCGCCCGGCGGCTCGTCGCCCATTTCGCCGCGCTTCTGGCCGGCTGACGCGGCGCCCCCGAGAGGGACGCGTGCCCCTCGGACGGCGGGCCGTTCCGAGCGTGGGCGTCGTTGCACACAGGTAAAGTAAAAGTGTTGCTACAACAGATCCGCGTCCGATCGATTGGTGACTGAGAATATCCGCGCGTCTGCCCGGTCATTGTCCGATCGTTTTGCTGAAGAATAGGTCGCGAGGGGAAATTTTAAAGACAGCGTGTTGCCTGCGGTCGCCCGCGTTGTCCCGGCCGTGCGGAGGAAATCTTGCTATGATCTGGCATGCCCGACCGATCGGGCGACCGGAGCCGAGGCACGATGCGCATAGGGGACCTGTCCATCCGGACGACCATGAGCCTCGTCCTCGTCGTCATGGCCACGATCATGCTCGGCTTCGCGACGGGCACCGTGCGCGAGGCGCGGCAGCACGCCGCCGAGGCCGAGCGGGTCATCGCGCTGGTGCGGGCGAGCCGCGCCCTCCTCCAGACGCTCAACGTGACCCGGTTCGAGCGGGGCGCGACGCTGCAGTTCCTCGCCGCCGCCGAGCCCGTCGAGGCGGAGACCCGCGCGTCGCTCTACGC
Source organism: Methylobacterium sp. A52T (assembly GCF_053346095.1). NCBI lineage: Bacteria > Pseudomonadati > Pseudomonadota > Alphaproteobacteria > Hyphomicrobiales > Methylobacteriaceae > Methylobacterium > Methylobacterium sp. A52T. Next base: position 13,879 of record NZ_JBKFBI010000149.1, read on the forward strand.
CGACCGGCAGCGCGCCATCGCGGGGCTCGCCGCGGCCCGGCCGCTCCTCGACGGCCTGGAACTCCCCGCCGTGGCGGCGACCCTCGGCCGGCTGCACGAGGCGAGCGGCCGCCTCGACCGCCTCCGGCCGCGGGTCGACGCGGCCCTGGACGTGCCGGGCGCGCGGCGCGACGGCGCGGTGACGGCGGAGGCCAGGGCCGCCCTCCAGGCCATGCTCGATGCCCTGATCGCCACGAGCGACGCCGTGGACGCCGCGATCCCGCTGTCCGACGGGCTCCTCCGGCGCGACCTCGCCCTGAAGCGGGCGGCGTGGGCGACGCGCATGGCCAACGGCGCCGTCGCGCTGCGCGTGCAGACGTCCCTGGCGGCCGGGGCGTCCTGGTCGCTGGACGAGACCGTCGCGGCGGCCGAGGAGCGGGGACGGCTCGACGCGGCCTGGAACGCGGCGATCGAGGCCTCGGCCGAGGCCTCCGAGACGGTCCGGGCCGCGTTCCGGCGGGCCCGGGAGAACAATTTCGAGGGCGCCCCCCTCGCCCGGCGGGGCCCCCCGGGGCCGGCCCCGCCGCCGCCCCGGGC
>NZ_JBKFBI010000015.1:0-68035 GCF_053346095.1 Methylobacterium sp. A52T
GCCGGGCTCGGCCTCGCGCGGACCGGCCGGGCCCTGTCGGCCCGCGCGGCGGAGCGCGCGGCGCGGGCGCGACGGGCACCGGCGGAGCGCCCGCCCGCCGTCGAGGAGACGGACGCGCGCGTCCTGGACCGGCGTTCCCGGTCGATCCTCGGCCGCCGGCACCCGGCCCTGCTCGCCGCCGCCCTGGTGGTCCTGCTGCCGGCCCTGGCGCTGGCGATCTACCTGTTCGCGGCCTTCGTGAGCCTGCCGCCGCTGGGCGGCGCCGTGGTCGAGACCGGCCAGCGGGCGATCACCGTCGAGGCCGACGACGGCCGGGTCTTCGCCACCCGCGGCAGCTTCCGCGGCCAGAAGCTCACCGCGGCCGACCTGCCGCCGCACCTCGCCCAGGCGATCGTGGCGATCGAGGACCGCCGCTTCTACAGCCACTGGGGCATCGACCTGCGCGGCCTCGCCCGGGCGGCGTGGCGCAATCTCCGCGGCGGCGGCGTGCGCGAGGGCGGCTCGACCATCACCCAGCAATATGTCCGCCTGACCTCCCTCAACCAGGAGAAGACGCTCTGGCGGAAGGTGCAGGAAGCCTTCCTGGCGCTGCGGGTCGAGTCGACCATGAGCAAGGACGCGATCCTGCTCGGCTACCTCGACTCCGCGTATTTCGGCGCCGGTGCCTACGGGGCGGACGCGGCGGCGCGGCGCTACTTCGGCAAGCCCGCCAAGGCGCTGAACCTGCCGGAATCGGCGATGCTGGCCGGTCTGGTGCGGGCGCCCTCGCAGCTCGCCCCGACCCGCAACCTCGGCGGCGCCAAGGAGCGCGCCGACGTGGTGCTCCAGGCCATGGTCGAGACCGGCGCGATCTCGCAGGCCGAGGCCGACGCCGCGCGCAAGCAGAGCGTGACCCTGAAATCGCCCCCCGAGGCGCCGCCCGGCACCAACTACTTCCTCGACATGATCGCGGGCGACGTGAAGCGCCTCGCCGGCACCGACGGCGACATGACGGTGCGCTCGACCCTCAACCTCGACCTGCAGAGCCTCGCCGAGGGCGTCGTGGCCCGCCGCCTCGACAAGGACGGCGCCCGCCGCAAGGTCGGCCAGGCCGCCATGGTGGTGCTGTCGAAGGAGGGCGCGATCCTCGCCATGGTCGGCGGCCGCGACTACGAGGACAGCCAGTTCAACCGCGCCGTCCAGGCCAAGCGCCAGCCCGGCTCCCTGTTCAAGCTCCTCGCCTACCTGACGGCCTACGAGAAGGGCTACACGCCGGAATCCGTGATGGTCGACCGCCCGGTCCAGATCGGCGACTGGCAGCCCGAGAACGACGACGGCCGCTACCGGGGGCCCGTGCCCCTGCGGACCGCCTTCGCGCTCTCGATCAACACCGTGGCGGCCCAGCTCGGGCAGGATGTCGGCATCCCGGCGGTGATCGCCACCGCCCGCAAGCTCGGGATCCAGTCGGACCTGCCCAACGTGCCGAGCCTCGTCCTCGGCTCGGGCGCCGTGAGCCTCCTGGAGATGACCCGCGCCTACGGCTCGGTCCTGTCCGGGCGCACCCCGCTCCAGTCCTACGGCATCCAGGCGATCCGCGGGGCCGCGCCGCAGCCGCTCTACGTCCGCACCGACGCGGCCCCGGGCGCGATGCTGGCGCAGGAGCCGCGCACCATGATGCTCGACTCGCTGCAGGCGGTGGTGGAATCCGGCACCGGCCGCGCCGCGCGGGTGCCCGGCCAGATCATCGGCGGCAAGACCGGCACGAGTCAGGATTTCCGCGACGCGTGGTTCGTCGGCATGACCCCCGACCTCGTGGTCGGGATCTGGGTCGGCAACGACGACGACAGCCCGATGAACCGCATGTTCGGCGGCGAGATGCCGGCCGGGATCTTCCACGACTTCGTCCAGCGGGCCGCCGAGAAGCTCGCGAAGGGCAAGGCTCGCCCCTCGGCGGAGCGGGCCGAGCCGGCCCGGCCCGCCGCCGCGCCCGCGGCCGAACCGGTCGCGGCCGGCGAGGTCCGCGGCGTGCCGGAGGTGATCGATACCGGCACCCTCAACCTGCGCGGGCGGGTCGTGCGCCTCCTCGGCGTGGTCGGCGAGCGCGGCCATCTCGCCCGCCAGCTCGCCAGCTACCTGCGCCGCCGCGAGGTGGTCTGCACCGGCCTGTCCGACGGGGCCACGGCCCGCTGCCGCATCGAGGGCGACGACCTCGCCGGCCTGATCCTGGCCGCCGGTGGCGCCCGCGCCTCCGAGGACGCCCCGCCGGACCTCCTGGGCGCGGAGGAGCAGGCGCGCGCTGAGCGGGTCGGGCTTTGGGGCCGGTGAGGCTCCAGGGTCGTTCCCGACCGGATCGTGACGGCCGCGATCGCCGAGCCTGAGCCGCACGGGGCGCGGGTCCCCTCTCCCGCACGGGAGAGGGGGCGTGGGAGCGAAGGAACGGCGAGGCTGCCTCGGCCGGAATCATCGTCCTTTCAAGCCGTCGCAACGCGATCGGGAACTGCGCTAGCCGGCCCCGAGCTTCGCCAGCGTCCGCGGGTCGGGGTCGGCGTCGAAGTAGCGCGCCAGCGCGTCGGCGAAGACCGGCTCCCCCGGCACGGCGCGCGCGAAGAGCGTCATGCTGGAGCGGAACTTCAGATCGTCGGGCGAGCCGAAGATCGCGTGGGCCGAGCGCCCGGCGACGGCGTTGACGGCCGCCGTGCAGGCGCGCAGGCGCGCGCCGAGCACCGGGTGCGCCGCGTAGGCCTGCGCCTCCGCGAGGGATCCGATGGCGTAGCGCTGCGCCATCGGGCTCGCGCCGAGGCCAGCGATCTGCGGGAAGATGAACCACATCCAGTGGCTGCGCTTGTCGCCGGCCTGCAATTCCGCCAGGGCGCGCCCGTGGACGCCCTCCTGCGCGGCGACGAAGCGGCCGAGGTCGTAGGTGTCGCTCATGCGCGGCTCCGTTATTCCGGTCCCGCACCGTCAACCGCGCGGCGCCCGCCGGGGATGCAGGCGCGGGTCCGGAGTGCCGCTGACGCCGTGCCGGGATTGGTGTAAGCGCCGCCCATGCTCGGAACACTCGTCGCCTTCATGGTCGCGAACCCGGCGATGAGCCACGCCCTGACGGCGATCCCCGAGACCGCCGGGGTGGCGGCCGCTCTCATCCTGCTGCGCAGTCCCCGACCGGAAGGCATCGCGGCGCTCGTGGTCTCGACCTACTATTACGGCCGCGAGGCCGGGCAGCGGGAACACGCCCTCAAGCACGCGGGCTGGGACGCCGTTCAGGCGCATCTCGGCGCCGAGTTCCTGTACGGCTGGTCCCTGCCGAACCTTCAGCAATGGGTGGCGCCGACCTGCGCGGCCTGGGCGGTCGCGGCGGTGATCCATCTGGTCCGGTCGCGGATGGCGCGGGCGGCTCCGCCGGGTGGCCGGCTCAGGCGCGGGTGAACGGTCCGTCCGACGGCCCGATCTCGCTGCGGTCCCCGAGGAGCCGCCGGCCCGAGGCGATGATCTGGACCGTCTCGCGGCTGGAGCACTGGCGCCGCGCCAGGGCCTCCAGGTCGCGCAGGTAGTCGATCACCGGGCCGCGGTGCTTGTCGGCGCGGCCGATCACCGGCTCGACCTTGGCGGTCACGAGGCCGCCGACCGTGTCCCAGAACTCCGCCGGTCGGATCGCGGCGTCGCCCATCGCAGGCTCGTGCATCCCCGGTCTCCTCTAGGCTCGCCACCGATGGTGTCGCGCGTTTCGGCCGCCCGCGCATTCACCCATGTTGAAGACGCTCCTCAGGAGCGCGGGCCTCGCGGCATCGTCATCCGCGCGCCGGGCGATCCGGCGGGGCGGCATCCGGTGCGCCGCCCCATAATGGACCGCGCCACCGCGCGTGTTTCGGATCGACCGCAGGGAGCCCGCATGCCCGCCGACGACGTCCCAACCCACGATGGCCGCGCGCCCCCGGCCGGGGAGAGCCGCCTCCGCTCGATCGCCAAGGCCGTGAGCTGGCGCGTCGTCGGGAGCCTCGACACGCTGCTGCTGTCCTACCTGTTCACCGGCAGCGTGCTGGTCGCCGGCTCGATCGCCTCGACCGAGACCGTGACCAAGACCGTGCTGTACTACCTCCACGAGCGCGGCTGGGGCCTGATTCCCCTCGGTCGCACCTGAGATCCGTCCGGGAGGCCGCGTTGCCCGCCAGCTCCGCCCCGCCGCCCGGCGGCGTGACATCCTCGAGAGCCCGAACCGGAGAGAGCCGCATGCCGCAGATCACCGTCGGAGGACTCGGCCTCCGCTACCACCTCGAGGGCCCGGAGGACGCCCCGGTCGTCGCCTTCTCGAACTCGCTGGGGGCGACCCTGGAGATGTGGGACGCGCTGATGCCGGCGCTGGCGGGGCGTTACCGGACGCTGCGCTACGACACGCGCGGCCACGGCGGCTCGGAGACGCGCGACCCGCCGGTCGCGATCGCGGATCTGGCCGGCGATCTCGCGGGCCTTCTGGACGCCCTCGGCATCGGACGCGCCCATCTCGTCGGCCTCTCGCTCGGCGGGATGACCGTGCAGGCGCTGGCGAGCGCCGATCCCGGACGCGCGCTCAGCGCCACCCTGATGGCGACGGCGGCCTTCCTGCCGAGCCTGCAGAGCTGGGACGAGCGCGCCGCGACCGTTCGCGCCCAGGGGACGGCGGCCGTGGTCGAGGCGACGCTGGGGCGCTGGTTCACGCCGGGTTTCGCGGAGCGCGCGCCCGAGACGGTGCGGGCTGTCCGCGAGCGATTCCTGGCCTGCGATCCGGCCGGCTACGCGGTGTGCTGCGGGGCGATCGGGCGCATGGATCTCCGTCCGGCGCTCGGAGCCATCACTGCGCCGACCCTGGTGATCGCCGGCCGCGACGATCCCTCGACGCCCCCGGCCATGGCCGAGGAGATCTGCGGCGGCATCGCCCAGGCCGAACTCGTCGTGCTGCCCCGGGCGGCGCACCTGCTCGCCGTCGAGCGCGCCGAGGCGGTCGGCGGCTACCTGCGCGCCTTCCTCGACCGCGCCGCGCCGGGCACGTAGGCGGGCCGCGGCGGCGCCGTCCCGTCAGTCGCCCGAGTGTCCGGGACCGAGCGCCGCTTCAGTGGCAGGCGATCCCGACATCGGCGGGCGACATCCCGCGCGCCAGGCGCCGCCCGGTCCGCAGCAGCGCCTGCCCGAGCAGCGATACGGTCAGCGCGTCGCCGTCCTGCTCGGCCAGCCGATAGGCCGCGAGCAGGGCGTCGCCGAGATCGCCGAGCGTTGCCGCCGGCTCCGCGTCCGCGCGCTCCGGCCGGCTCCCGGCAATCCGGTCGCGTCCGTCCGCCGCCGCCGCGCCGTGCGGTCCCTCGGTCAGCGCGACCTGTCTTGCGCGGCGTCTCGCGTTGCCGTCGTCCTCTGGTGAGCCGTTCCGCATCGTCTTGGTCCCTCAACCACCTCGAGGGTGCACCTACAGGTTGCGGACCGTCAACTCCCTCCGATCGCGCCCGGCGAGCGGTCGAGCGTCGCAGCCGGCGCGGCGGTCGGACGGGGTGTCGGATGTTCCGCCGGCGCGGGAGCGGCCGGAGCCCGCAGAACAATCGCCGCGATCCACAACTTTTACGTGCAGGCTCCATGGATCGGCGCGTCCGGGCGAAGGTTCAGGGTCGCCATGAACGCAGCAAGGCCCCCGCGGTCAGCGCCGCGGAGGCCTCGCTCATCCAGGCTCCATCAGGAGCGCGCGGACGGTTTTACTTGATGAGGGCCAGGAGAGCCTTGCCGGCCTTGGAGTTCAGCTCCTTAGCGTCGAGGGTGCCGTCGTTGTCCGGGTCGGCCAGCTTGAAGCGCTCGCCGACGGCCGCGAGGTACTCCTTCTTGTCGAGGGTGCCGTCGCTGTCCGGATCGGCCTGCTTCACGCCGGAGGAGCTCAGGCGGCCCTTCAGCTCCTTGGCGTCGAGGGTGCCGTCGGCGTCCTTCTCGAGACGGTCGAAGGTCGCCGAGGCCACCGCCTCCACTTCCTTCATGTCGACGGTGCCGTCGCTGTCGGTGTCGATCATCTTGACGGCGCTCGCCCCGCTCATCGGCTTGGCGAAGGCGGCCGGAGCGGAGAGGCCGCACACCGCGAGGGTGACCGCCGCGAAGCCACTGATGAAACGTGAGGTCATTGCCAGATGCTCCCGAAATTTGATGCCCGATCTTCCTAGTCTCCGACTCACCGTGCCGCAAGTGCGAAATTCGACCCTGTGGGTTGCGTGCTGTCCCGAGCCGCGCTTCGAAGACGCGGCATAGAAAAAGGGGCCGGCGCGAGCCGACCCCCGAAGAGAGCGCATAATCGCCGCTAGGCGATTCGCGCGGCGATTCAGTATCCGTAGCCGCGCCGCGTCACCGGGCGGTCGTCGTCGAACCGCTGGCGCCGGTAGAGACGATCCTCGTCGTAGGCGCGGTCGCGCCGATACTCTTCGCGGCGGAAGTCGCGCTCCCGCTGGGCGCGGGAGCGCAGGTCGACGCTCGGCCCGTCGGGACCGATATCGATTCGCTGCGCCGCAGCGGGGACGACGCTCGTCAGGGAGGCGGCCAGGACGGCGCCGGCAAGCAGGGTCTTCATGGGACTCTCCTTCGTGCGTTCGGGGTCCAACCCGTCCTCGCGCCGATCGTTCCCGATTTTCTCCCGTTCTTCCCGGAGCCGACACAGATCCCGTCGGATCAGGCGAGCGTCGCCAGGTCCTGAAACCAGTGCTGCGCCTGGACGTAGTTCTTCACCCGCGACGACAGGGCGTGCGGATTGGTGTCGTGAACGACCCAGACCTGCACGGCATCGTCCACGACGATTTCGTGGATGCGCGCGAGCAGCCGGTTCTGCTCGGCCACGTCGAGGCTCGCCTTCACCTTGTCGCAGAGGGCGTCGACCTCGGGATTGCGGTAGTGGCTCCAGTTCACGCCGTTCGGCGCGATCTGCCGCGAATCGTAGAAGCGCAGGATCGCGTAGAACGGGTCGGAGGTGACGTAGGCGATGTTGCCGGCGCTGACGCCCTTGAGGCTCGGATCCGCGGCGCCCTGGCGCCACGCCGTGTAGGCCACCTCCAGCTCCACGGTCTTGAACGCCACCTGGATGCCGATCTCGGCCCAGCTCTGCTGGACGAACTCGTTGATCGGCAGCGACAGCATCTGCCCGGTGCCGCCGGTCGGGATCAGGACCGTGGCCTTCACGGGGTTCTTCACCGAGTAGCCGGCCTCCTCGACGAGCTTGCGCGCCGCCTCGACGTCGGTCCGGATCTTGAAGCCCGGCTTGCCGAACCACGGGCTCGATTCCTGGACCTGGCCGACGGCGGGCTGGGCGAGGCCGCCCATCAGCTCGACGACGCCCGCGCGGTCGATGGCGAGGTTGGCGGCCTTGCGCAGGCGCAGGTCGCGCCAGGGCGAGCCCTCCACCATCGACAGGTGGTAGTTCCAGACATGGGGCGTCTCGTTGCCCACGACCCGCATGCCGGCGGCCTTCAGGCGCGGCACCGCGTCGGGCGCGGGCGTCTCGATCAGGTCGACGCTGCCGGACAGGAGCGCGTTCACCCGGGCGAGGTCCTCGGGCACGCAGGCGAGGGTCAGCTTCGCGAGCTTCGGGACCCGCTTCGGGTTCCAGTAGCCGGTGTTCGGCAGCAGCTCGAGGCGCACCCGCGGCACCAGCTGCCCCATCCGGAACGGCCCGGTCCCCGAGGGCTCGAAGGCGAACTTCGCCCAGTCCTTCCCGACCTTCTCGTACTGCGCCGGCGACGAGATCAGGAACCAGAGCATCTGGTAGGGGAACAGGCTGTCGGGCGTCTTGGTGACGACCTGGACGGTCTTGGCGTCGACCTTCCGGTAGCCCGCGACGCCGGGCAGGCGCGGGCGGACCTGGGACGCCTGCCGCTGGTCGAAGTGCGGCGCCTCCTTGTTCAGCACCTTGTCGAAGTTCCAGATCACCGCGTCGGCATCGAAGGCCGACCCGTCGTGGAAGGACACGCCCTCCCGCAGGTGGAACGTCCAGACCTTGGGGTCGGCCGGGTCGGCCTCCCACGCGGTGGCGAGGCCGGGCACCATCTTGCCCGGCCGGTCGGCGACGTCGAGTTCCCAGGCGACCAGGGGATCGTAGAGGGTCAGCCCGGTGAACTGGTAGCCGCCCGCGCCCCGGTCCGGCTGGCCGGTCGTGAGCGGCAGGTCGGTCATGGAGATGCCGTAGGTCAGGGTGCCGGGGGCCGCGCCCTGCGCGCCGGCGCGGCCCGCCGCCCCCAGCGCCGCCAGGGCGACGCCCCCGGCCATCAGGGATCGGCGTGTCGGCTTGATCGGGTTCATCGTGTCTCTCGGCTGAAGGCGCGGGCGCCGCACGGAACGGCACCCGCCCTCGGGTGCGCGGCGGCGCGGCCCGGGCCTCCACCCCATGCTGCATACAGAATGATGCACGCATCGTGCCCAATGGCCGCCGGCGTCCCCCCGGACAGCCCGGGGGTCAGGCCTCCCAGACTTGGCCGGGCCTCAGGGCGACGAAGCGCTCGGCCGGGATGCCGGCCCCGCCGAGGGCCGCCGCCAGCGCCTCGGCGGGCCGCTCGACGCCCTCGTCGGTGAGCTGGAACGTGCCCCAGTGGTGGCCGAGGGCCTGCTCGGCGCCGAGCAGGCCGAAGACCTTCACCGCCTCGGACGGGTCGACGTGCTGCGCCTGCATGAACCAGCGCGGCTCGTAGGCGCCGATCGGCAGCGTCGCGAGGCGCGGCGGCCCGAACCGCGCCCGCACGTCGGAGAAGAGGGCGCCGTCGCCGAAACCGGTGTCGCCGACATGGTAGTGCACGCCGCGGGGCGAGGTGATCACGAAGGCGCACCACAGCGCCATGCGCCGGTCGTTGACGCCCCGGGCCGACCAGTGATTCGCGGGCGTCAGGTGGACCTGCAGCCCGTCGCCGAGATCGACCGACTGTCCCCAGTCGCGAGTCTCGACATGCATCGTGTCGTCGTAGCCGCGCAGGATCGTGTCGTTGCCCAGCGGCGCCACGATCAGCGGCTGGTGCGCCTGCCAGAGCCGGGCGAGGCTCGGCCCGTCGAGATGGTCGTAGTGGTTGTGGGTGACCAGGATCGCGTCGATCGGCGGCAGGTCGGCGAAGGCGATGCCCGGCGGGTTGACGCGCTTCGGCCCGGCGAAGCGGACCGGGCTCGCGCGCTTGGCGAAGACCGGGTCGATCAGGATGTTCCGGCCGGCGACCTGCACGAGGTAGCTCGCGTGGCCGATCAGCACGACCCGCAGGCCCTCGACGCGCTCGGGCGGCCGGTCGGCCGGGTATGGGCTGGGGAAGCTCTTCGGCCAGGGCTCGCGCTGCCGCTTGGCCTGCCAGCGCAGCACGTCGGGGAGCGCCTTGTCGGTGGACTGACCGGGCAGGAAGAACCGCAACCCGTCGAAATGGTCGGAGGTCGGGCCGCGGTAGTACGGGTTCCGGCCGCGCCGGTGCGCGGCGTAGCCGACGCCGCCGAGCGTCATGACCGTGGCCGCACTCGCGACCGTGAGCAGGCTGCGCCGTTTCATGGGTCCGAGATGGCCGGAACCGGGGACCGGTCAAGCACTGCCGCGGCGCGGCGGGGAGCCTCAGGGCGGTTTCGGCGCTTTGTCAGGGACGTCCGCAGGGACGCATCAGGCGGGAGGAGCGCGCCGGCTCACTCCACCATCTCGGCAGCGAGCGACAGGCGCGCCCGGTAGACCACCTTGCCGACGCCGTCGCGGACGCAGGCCACGTAGTCCTGGCGCTCGACCTCCGGCAGCATGTCGCGGGCGATCGCCGACATGATCCGGGTGACCTTGGCGCGGGCCGCCGGAAGGTCCGGCAGGTCGAATCCGACCTCATCGTGGATCGGCTGGGAGCCGTCGTGCAGGTCGATGAAGTAGCGGGGCATCGGCGCCAAGCATCTCTAAGAGAAGTAGTCTGCCGACAGGATTGGTCTTGCTATGGTTAACAGTGCCTTAAAAGCCGAGCTTTGAGGCCGCTCGACGTGTGCGCGAGAGCGGGTCCCGGCCTCGCTGCGCCGCGCCCGACCCGCCCCGGCGTTTCGGGACGCCGCGGGCCGGCGCGGCCCGGCGCGGGAGGCTCCATCGGCGGACGCGGCCGGGTGAGCCGCCCATCCGGCGGATCCGGCGGGCCGAAGCCGCGATCCGGCCCGTTCAGGCGGGCCGGCGCCGCGATCCGGTCCTCACACGCCGTCCGGCGGCAGCGCCTCCGTCACCTCGACGCGACGGTTGCCGGCCACCGGAGCCGTCTCCTCGGTGGCGGCGACGTCGCTCTGAGCCGGCGCCCTGTCGAGCGCTTCGGCGACAGCCGCCACGCCCTGATAGCGGGTCAGCCGCCGGTCGATCATGCCGTCGATCCGGTCGTGCAACTCGGACACGGTCAGGCTACGGCGCTTGCCGCCCGTCTTCTCGGTAAACAGGCCGCGATTGGCCCGCGCCGCGGTGCGGAACTCGCGGCCGGCGACCTCGTCGGGCTTCTCGGAGGAGAGCGACAGGAAGCGCCCGGCGCTCGCGGTGCCGAGGAAATGGGCGAGGTACAGCTCGGTCGTGGTGAGCGCGCGCCCGACCCGGGCCTCGATTCGGTCGCGGTCGCGCTTGATCAGCTCGGCCGCCATCAGGGCGGCGACGCGCGGGTCGTTGCGCAGGCCGAGCACCCGGGCGCGCATGCTGCCCGTCACGGTGATCGCGGCGCCCCGGCCCTTCACGGCGGCGGCTTCCTCGGCGAGCCCGTAGCGCGCGCCGTAATCGCGGATCATCTCCAGCCAGGTGCGGGCGACGAACTGGAACAGGCCCTGCGCCGAGGAGGTCGCGGCCTTCGCCGCGGTGTCGAAGCTCGATTCCTTGTCGGCCAGCGCCATCATGTAGACGGGATCGACGCCGGCCTCGTCGGAGGCCTTGACGATCGTGTCGACCACCTTGCGCGGCACGCTGCGCTCGCCGAACTTGATCGCGTCCTGCTCCTGCGTCACCCGCGGCAGGGCCGCGAGGTCGTCCTGGATCAGGGCCGTGGTGGCGGGCTCCTGCTCCGGCACGGGCAGGCCGTTCCAGGCATCCTTCGCCGGGGCCGGCGCCGGTAGCGGTGCCTCTGCCGATGCCGCGGGCGTCTCGGCGGGAACCGCGGCCTCGGACGCGCGTTGAGCGAGTTCCTGAGCGGCGCGCGGGCTGGTGTCGACCCGGTCGTGGGCCTGGGCGGCCGGCGCGAAGTAGGCAGGCGCGAAGGCGGCCTGCGGCAGGCCGAACCCGGCGACGAGCCCGAGAGCCAGCGTCCCGGAGATCCGGCCGAGGCCGGTGCGGCGAAGTGACCGGCGCCCTGCGTCGCGCCCGGCCCGCGGCAGCCACGCCACGGCTTCATCCTCGAAATGCCCCGTGCCGGTCAGGGTCTGCGGCACGAGTCGGTTCACGTCGTCGGCGCAACGCGCCGGCTCCGGGAAAACCCCCATCATCGGTCCTCTTCTAGATCGGTCCTTGCGTCCGCCCGGCTCTGACGGCCGGGTTTTTTTCTGGAAGCGGCGGCCCTATCGACGCCGGCCGTGACCAGAATGGGACGGCCCCGTGATCCAAGCGTGGCACGGTCAAGGAAGGGTTAACCCTCCCGCTTAGGGCCGCGTTAACGCCGCGAACCGGCCTCGCGGGGGACGACGGCGGGGCGATGTTGTCGCATTCGGGTTGGAACGGAGCACCGCCGAGCCAGTTAGGTACGGCCCCGGGGGGGTGAACTTCCGTCCCAGGACGGACCCTTCAAGACGCCACCCGCGTCCCCACAAGGACATCATTTTCCGATGAGCATGCAGTCCGGTCGCCGCGTCGGTGTCGCCTTCGTTGGCATGGGAGGCGCCGTCGCCACCACCGCCATCGCCGGCATCGAGATGATCAAATCCGGCTCCAACCGTCTCGACGGGCTGCCGCTCGCCGGTCTCTCCGTGGCCGGCATGGCCGACTACAAGGACCTCGTCTTCGGGGGCTGGGACCTGAACGGCGACGACCTCGCCTCCGCGGCGAGCGGGCACGGCGTGCTCTCGAAGGACGACATCGAGAACGGCGCCCAGGTCCTGAAGGGCATCACGCCCTGGCCGGCGGTCGGCAGCGCCAAGTTCTGCAAGAACATCGACGGTCAGAACCGGATCGTCGCCAAGGACCACCGCGAGGCGGTCTCGGTGATCGCCAACGATCTCCGCCGCTTCCAGAAGGAGAGCAACCTCGACGACGTGGTCGTGGTGAACCTCGCCTCCACGGAACGCTGGCCCGACCTCAGCGACCCGACCCTGAACTCGACCGCCGCCTTCGAGAAGGGCCTGGATTCGAGCGACGAGGCGATCTCGCCGGCGATGCTCTACGCCTACGCGGCGATCAAGAGCGGCATCCCCTACGCCAACTTCACCCCGAGCGTGGCCGCCGACGTCCCGGCGCTCCTCGACCTCGCCAAGGAGCTGAACGTCCCGGTGGCCGGCAAGGACGGCAAGACCGGCCAGACCATGATGAAGACGGTCCTGGCCCCCGCCTTCAAGGCGCGCGCCCTCCACGTCGACGGCTGGTTCTCGACCAACATCCTGGGCAACCGCGACGGCCTCGCCCTGAACGACCCGAACTCGCTGCAGTCGAAGCTCAACACCAAGGGCACGGTGCTCGACTCGATCCTCGGCTACCCGGTCGAGGACCACCTCGTGCACATCCACTATTATCGCCCGCGCGGCGACGACAAGGAGGCCTGGGACAACATCGACGTCACCGGCTTCATGGGCCAGCGGATGCAGATCAAGGTCAACTTCCTCTGCAAGGACTCGATCCTGGCCGCGCCGCTCGTCATCGAGATCGCCCGCGTCCTCGACCTCGCGAGCAAGCGCGGCGACGGCGGCGTGCAGGAGCAGCTCTCGACCTTCTTCAAGGCGCCGATGGTCAAGAACGGCCACGGGCCGGAGCACGCCTTCGGCAAGCAGGAGCAGATGCTCCGCGACTGGCTGGGCGTGCACTGAGGCATCCCGCTTCGACGGGCACGGCACGATCTCGGTCTGGCCGCGTCGTCGACGACGGGCCGGAACCGGCCCCCTCTCCCGTGCGGGAGAGGGTTGGGGTGAGGGACCCGCTCTTTCCGGAGAGGTCGCATCCCTCACCCTGTCCCTCTCCCGCACGGGAGAGGGGACCCGCGTCCAACCGGACGACGGGCGAATCCGTCCCAGCCGCCTGTGAGGCCGTAAGCCTCATCCGGCCGAGAGAAATGATGCCCCGCGAGAACCACCCGCCGCAATCCGGTGCCGCAGCGCCCGAGGCGCTGCGCGACCTCATGGTCGAGATGAACGACCTCAAGCGCGTCCGCTCCGCGGGCCGTACGGGCTCGATCGCCGAGCGGCTGTTCGCGCAGGGGTGGGGGCTGCTGACCGGCGGCGGCGCGCCCGACGATGTCGCCCTCGACATCACCGCGATCACCCTCGCGGCGACGCGCCTCTGCGACCTCGACGCGGCCTTCCTGACCGCGGCGGGGCTCTCCGAGGCGGACGCCTCCGCGGTGCTGGTGGCGGGCTTCGACGCCGTCACCGGAGAGCTCGATCCGGAACTCCGCGAGCGCCTGCGCGCGCGGCTCGCGCCGCGTCCGGCGGGCCGGCCGGGGCCGCTGCCGGGCTTCGTCGGCGCCCTGGCGCAGCAGCCGCGGGCCGGTGTCACCTGCCCCGGCCGCGCCCGGATCCTGCTGGAGCCGCCGGAGAACCACGCCGAGCACTGCCTGATCGTGGCGGTCTACGGCGTCTGCCTCAGCCCGTTCTACCGGGCCGATCCCGGCACCGTGTTCCTGGCCGCGATGGCCCACCACTTCCACAACGCCGCGATGCCGGATGCCGGCTTCACCGGCGAGATGCTGCTCGGCGACCATCTCGGGCCGATCATGGCCACCACCACCGCCTGGGCGCTCAATGAACTCGACGAACCCCTGCGGGCCCAGGTCGAGCGCGCCCGCGCGGTGCTGCCGGACGACGCCACAGCCGAGGGCCGCGCCTTCCACGCGGCCGACTGCATCGACCGCGTCCTCCAGATCGCCCAGCACCTGCGCGGGGCCTCGACCACGATGGGGATGGTGCTCGACGAGTGGGAGCTGGTCCATGCCGGCCCGGTGAAGGGCTTCCACGATCGTGTCCTCGCCGACATGCGCATCCCTTGATCGCCGGACCCGGTCGCCCATCTGCCCGGGCGGCCCCGAGAACCATGATCCCGTTCGAACTCAGATCGCCGGACACCGGCAACCCGCTGAAGGCCGACGGCCCGCACGCCCTGCGCGACGCGGAGACCGGCGCGCGCTGGCCCGTGATCGACGGCATCCCGTACCTGCGGATCAACCGCGCGGCCCTGGTCGAGCGGGTACTCGCCCATCTCGACGCCGGCGAGCCCGACGAGGCGCTGGCCGCCCTGCTGGTCGATCAGGACGATTGGTGGAACGGGCCGCCGGCCGATCCCGCCGGGATCATCCGCCTGATCAAGACGCGCCGCGAGGCGACCCTGCGCGAGGCGGTCGAGCTCCTCGGCTGGGGCCGCGTCGGCGACTACTTCCTGCACCGCTGGAGCGACCCGACCTTCCTGGCCGGCCTGTCGCTGCTGGAGGCGCACTGGAACGAGCCCGTCTGCGTCTTCGAATTCGCCTGCGGCATCGGCCACTACCTGCGCGAGTTGCAGCGGCGCGGCTGCAAGGTCGCCGGCGCCGACGTGGTCTTCGCCAAGCTCTGGGTCGCGCGCCACTGGGTCGTGGCCGAGAAGGCGCAGCTCGTCTGCTTCGACGCCGGCTCGCCCCACTGGCCGATCCCGGGGGCGCCGGTCGACCTCGTCGTCTGCAACGACGCCTTCTACTTCCTCGAAGACAAGGCGGCGCTCCTCGAGAACCTTCGCCAGAACGCCGGCGACGACGGCTGGCTGGCGCTGAGCCACATCCACAACCGCGACTGCCCGGGTTTCTCGGCCGGCCGCGCGGTGACGGCCGAGGAGATCGCCGAGTTCTTCCCCGACGCCCTGGTCTACGACGACGCGGAGCTGACCCGGGCGCTGGTCGAGGCGCGGGCGCCGGGCCCGCAGGACCCCGCCGCCCTGCGAAGCTGCGAGGCGTTCTCGGTGGTGTGCGGCCCCGGGATGCGCCCGGCGCCGCGCGCCCTAATCGACGGCCTGACCCTGCCGAAGCCCGGCACCGTGCTGCGGCTCAACCCGCTCTACGCGCCCGAGGGCGACGGCTACGTCATCCGCTGGCCCTCGGAGCGCTACGAGGCGGAGTACGCCCCCCGCGCCACGTACCCGCTGCACTCCAAGGGACCGGAGTCGCTGACCTTCGACGAAAGCCTCGATGCGTCGGAGACGCAGCGCGTGCGCGTGCGCGAGTTCGTCGACCTGCCGGAGCGGTGGTGATGGACGCGGTCGGCTGGGGCATCGTCGGCTACGGTTGGGTCGCCCGCGACTACATGGAGCCCGGCATCCGCGCGGCCGGGCACCGGCTGGTGGCGGTCAGCGATCCGAACCCGGAGAGCCGCGCGGCGGCCGAGCGGGCCGGTGCCCGCGTCCACGCCGACCTCGCCGGCCTGATCGCCGAGCCCGCGGTCGAGGCGGTCTACGTGGCGACGCCGAACCACCTGCACCGCGGCGCCGTCGAGGCGCTGGCGGCGGCCGGCAAGGCGATCCTGTGCGAGAAGCCCATGGCGGCGACGCTGAGCGACGCCGAGGCGATCACCCAGGCCGTCGAGTCTCACAAGATCTTCTACGGGACGGCCTTCGACCAGCGGCACCACCCGGCCCACCGGGCGATCCGCGCGCAGGTCGAGGCCGGCCGACTCGGCACCGTGACGGCGGTGCGGATCGTCTACGCCTGCTGGCTCGGTCGCGACTGGTCGGAAGCCGGGCAGCCCAATTGGCGGATCGACGCCGCCCAGGCCGGCGGCGGCGCCCTGATGGACCTCGCCCCGCACGGGCTCGATCTCGTGGACTACCTGCTCGGCGAGCCGATCGCCGACCTCGCGGCCCTGACCCAGACCAAGGCTCAGGATTACGCCGTCGACGACGGCGCCCTGCTGATCGGGCGCACGCGGAGCGGCGTGCTGGCAAGCCTGCACGTCGCCTACAATTGCCCCGACGCGCTGCCCCGCCGCCGCCTGGAAATCGTCGGCACGAAGGGCATGCTCGTCGCCGAGAACACGATGGGCCAGACGGCCGGCGGCTCGCTGACCTTCGTCGACGGCGCGGGCGGCCGCGCGGAGCCGCTCGCCTTCGACGCCGACAGCTCGCCCTTCACCGAGCAGGTGCGCGCCTTCGGCTCGGCGCTGCGCCGGCCCGAGGAGCGGGCCGCGTACGCGGCGTCCCGCGACCTTCACACCATGCGGCTCGTCGCCCGTGCCTACGGGCAGGGGTAGCGGACACAGGATACGCAGCCACGGAATCACACCCCGGCATCTCCCACCCACGCCTTCATCCTGAGGTGCCCGCGTCAGCGGGCCTCGAAGGAGGGCTCCAGGGATCGCGCGTCCGGCTGGAGCCCTCCTTCGAGGCCTCCGCTGCGCTTCGGCACCTCGGGATGAGGGGATGAATGGGAGGGGGTGCGGCGCACGGTTCGAGGAAGACGGGAACACGACGTGACCAACGCAGACGCCTTCCACGACCAGGACGACCGCGCCCGCCACGAGCGGATCAAGGCGCCGCGCCCCTACCGTTTCGGCGCCAAGCGGCCGATCGAGGGCCTGCCCGAGACCTTGCCCGACCCGGTCAGGGCCTATCTCGACGTGCTGCCGGAGGGGCGCGTCGTCGGCTTCCCGCTGGCGCCGCTCGACCGCACCGGCATCCCAGTCTGGTTCGTGGCCCTGTTCCTCGACGACCCGTTCTTCGTGGGCGCGATGCCGTCGGGCATCGGCTACGGCGCCACCGACGACGAGGCGCTGATCGGCGCCGTCGCGGAGATCGCCGAGAACCTGATGCCCTCGCTCGCGGTGCTGCCGCGGGCGAAGGAGCGGGCGAGCTACACCGATCTCGCCCGCGTCTACGGCGCCAAGTCGGTCGCCGACCCGCTGACCCTGTGCCTGCCCGCCGGGTCCCCGGTCGGCCGCGACACGGTGCTCGAGTGGACGCCCGCCATCCGCCACGCCACCGGCGAGATCGTCCTGATGCCGCTCGACGTCGCCGCCACCGACTATTTCGAGCTGTCGGAGGGCTACAAACCCTTCACCAACCTGATCACCAACGGCCTGGGCGCCGGGCCCGACGTGCCCTTCGCGCTGGGCCACGGCGTGCTGGAGCTGCTCCAGCGGGACGGCAACGGCCTGCTGTTCCGGGCCCTCGACCAGGGCGTGATGCTCGACCTCGACGGCATCGGCTCGGAGAACGCCGCCATGCTGGCCCGGCTGAAGGCGCTGGGCATCCGGGCGCTGCCGAAATTCGCCACCGACCAGTTCGGGCTGACCAACCTCTACGTCGTCGGCTACGACGAGGACCCGGCGCGCACCCCGGCGCCGATCGCCCTCTCGGCCTGCGGCGAGGCCTGCGACCCGGACCGGGAGCGGGCGCTGCGCAAGGCGCTGCTGGAGTTCCAGGCGGCCCGGGTGCGCAAGACCTTCGGGCACGGCCCCCTCGACATGGCCGCCACGGTGACGCCGCCGGGCTACGTCGACGCCTTCATCCAGAAGGCGCTGCCCAGCCTGGACCTCGAGGAGAGCCGCGCCCTCCAGGCCATGCTCGAATGGATCGAGATGCCGGCGGCCGACCTGCGCGGCGTGCTCGCCGACACGGTCTATTCCGAGCGCAGCACGAAGCGATTTACGGACTTGCCCTCCACCCCGGCCGCCGACGGCCATGCGCGCGGGAAGATCGCCTGCGACCGGCTGCTGGAGGCCGGATTCGACGTGCTCTACGTCGACTGCACACCGCCGGGCGGCGGGGTCGGCGTCGTGAAGGCGATCGTGCCGGGGCTCGAGGTCGAGACCATGAGCTACTACCGGATCGGCGAGCGCAACACGAAGAAGCTCATCGACCGCGACCATCCGCTGATCCAGTTCGGCACCGAGAGCGAGACCCTGCGGCCGGTGCGGCTGACGCCCGAGGCCCTGGAGCGGTTCGGCGGCCAGCCGCTGTTCGACGTGGCCCTGGCCGAGCGGATCGTCGGGCGGCACTATCCGCTCTACCGCGAGCCGGAATCGCACCACGCGCCGTTCCGCCTCGCCCAGCGGAAGGGGAGGGCTGCGTGACGCTCCGGTTCGCCTACAACACCAACGGCGCGGCCAACCACCGCCTCGACGACGCGATCCACCTGATCAAAGCGGCGGGCTACGACGGCGTGGCGCTCACCCTCGACATCCACCACCTCGACCCCTTCGCCGACACCTGGGCGGCGGAGGCCGGCCGGGTGGCGAGCCTGCTGGAGAAGCTGGAGCTGACCTGCGTCATCGAGACGGGCGCCCGCTTCCTGCTCGATCCGTCCGCCAAGCACGAGCCGACGCTGGTGACCGCCGACGCCGCGGGCCGCGCCCGGCGGGTCGGCTTCCTCAAGCGGGCGATTGAGATCGGCGCCATGCTCTCCGCCGAGGCGGTCTCGTTCTGGGCCGGCGTGCCGAAGCCGGGCGTCGATCCCGGCGAGGCCCGGCGCTGGCTGGAGGAGGGGCTGCACGAGGTCGCCTCGTTCGCCGCGGAATCCGGTGTCGTGCCCTGCCTGGAGCCCGAGCCCGGCATGCTGATCGAGACGCTCGACGACTACGCTTCCCTCGCCGTCCCGGGCTTGAAGCTCGCCCTCGACACCGGCCACTGCCTCGTCACGGGCGAGCGCGAGCCGGCGGCGGCCGTGCGGGAATTCGCCGACCGGATCGGCACCGTGGCGATCGAGGACATGAAGCGCGGCAGCCACATCCACCTGCCGTTCGGCGAGGGCGACATGGACGTGCCGGGTGTCCTGGAGGCCCTGGAGGAGGTCGGCTTCGGCAAGCTGATCTGCGTCGAGCTCTCTCGCGAGAGTCACCGAGCGGACGTGATGATCCCGCAGGCGCTGGACTATCTCCGCGGCTGCCGGCGCCCCGGCCCGGTCCTGGCCGGCGAGCAGGAGACGCGGCGGCAATGGCAGTGAGCATGCCCGTCTCGGCCGATGGGACGCGAGCCGTCATCCCGGCACGGCGCGGGGTCCGGCCCCAGTCCGGCATGTTGGCTCCGACATTCACTCCGACCGCCCGGCTTCGAGATCGGGCGCGGGTCCCCTCTCCCGTGCGGCAGAGGGACAGGGTGAGGGAAGAGAGCTGTCCGAATGGGGCGCGACCGGCGGGCGCGTCGATGAGGCGCTCCATCCTCAACCGTCTCCCTCCTCACCCCGGCCCTCTCCCGCACGGGAGAAGGGGCAGGTCGCGCTCCGTCACCGGCGGAACGCGTCCCATGGTGCAACGATGAGAATCCTCTTCCTCAGCCGCCGCTACTTCCCGGCGATATCCGGCATGAGCGTCTACGCGCAGAACCTGCTGCGCGAGCTGGTCGGTGCCGGCCACGACGTCACGATGATCTCGCAGTACCGGGGCGACGCCTTCGGCACCCGGGTCTACGGGGGCGGGCCGCCGCCGCCGGTGCCGGGCGTGCGGGTGATCGGCCTGGAGCAGCTCGGCGAGCAGGCGTCGGGCGATTTCGAGCGCGACATCGCCGCGATGGTGGACGCGATCTGCCGCGAGCACGCCCGACAACCCTTCGACATCCTGCACGCCCAGTACGGCTACCCCACCGGCTGGGCCGTCCTGCTCGCCGCGCGCGAACTCGGAGTGCCGAGCGTCGTCTCGATCCAGGGCGGCGACGGCCACTGGGTCGGTTCCTGCTGCGAGACCCACCGGGTCGCCATGTGCGAGGTGCTGGCCCACGCCAACGCGCTGCTGATCGGCGGCGCCTCCTTCGTGGACGAGGTCTGCGAGCGGCTCGGGTCGGACCGTGCCCGCTTCACCATCGTGCCCGGCGCGGTCGACACCGACCGATTCGCGCAGGGCACGCCCGACGGGCTGCCCGCGCCCCATCCGGGCCCGGTGCGGCTGTTCTACCACGGCCGGGTCGACCGCCGGAAAGGCGTGCTCGACTTCATCGAGGCCCTGGCGATCCTGCGCGCGCAGGGCACGCCGTTCGCCGCCACCATCTCGGGGATCGGGCCCGACGTGGACCCGGCCAAGGCGCTCGCCGCCGAGCGCGCCTTCTCGGAGCGCGAGATCGCCTTCACGGGCTACGCCGAGTACGCCACCGTGCCGGACCTCTACCGCCGCGCCGACGTGTTCGTCTCGCCGACCTACGCGGAGGGCTTCTCCAACACGATCCTGGAGGCGCTCGCGGCCGGGCTCGCCACCGTCTCGTGCCACGCGGTCGGCGTCTCGGACTGCCTGCGCGACGGGGAGAACGGGTTGCTGGTGAACCCGGGCGACGTCCCGGCGCAGGCCGCCGCGCTGACCCGGATCATCACGGACGCGGATCTGCGCCGCCGCATCGCGACGGCCGGCCTGGAGGAGTGCCGGCGCGTCTACTCGTGGCACGCGGTCGGGCGGCAGATCATGGACGTCTACGCCCGCGTGCGCGGCGAGCGGCCGGCCACCGGCTTCTCGCCGGACCTGCCCCACGATCCGACCTGCCGCTTCCGCGCCGAGCCGCACCTGCTCTGAGCGCGCGGGTTGGAACCCATCGAGACCGTCGCACCCCGAACCATGCCTACCGCGCTCGCCCTCTCGCCCCATCTCGACGACGCGGCCTTCTCGTGCGGCGGCCTCCTGGCAAGCCTCGCGCAAGCTGGCTGGCGCGTGGTGATGGCGACCCTGTTCACCGGCAGCGTCGCCGAACCGAGGGGCTTCGCGCTCGCCTGCCAGCTGGACAAGGGGCTCGGACCGGAGGTCGACTACATGGCCCTGCGCCGGGACGAGGATGTCCGGGCTGCCGCGGCGCTCGGCATCGCGCCGCCCGTCCACCTGCCGTTCCGCGAGGCGCCGCACCGGGGCTACGGCTCGGCGCCGGAGCTCTTCGCCGACACGCGCGCCGACGACGGCGTCGCGGCCGAGCTCGCGCCGGCCATCGCGGGGCTGATCGCCGCCGGGAGCCCTGATCTCCTCCTGGCCCCGCAGGCGATCGGCGGGCACGTCGATCACGTCCAGACCGTGCGGGCGCTGCGCGGCCTCGCGCCCGCGCAGCCGATCCTGTGGTGGCGCGACTTTCCCTACACGGTGCGGGAGGCCGCCCCGAAGGCACCCCTCGCCGACCTGTTCGCCGACCTCGCCGAGCCGGCGATGCGCCTCGCCGCGGACGCCCAGGCCCGGAAGCGCGCCGCCTGCGCGGCCTATGCCAGCCAGATCGGCTTCCAGTTCGGCGGCGTGGCCGGCCTCGACGCGCGCCTCGCCCGGGAGGAGGGCACCGAGCGCTTCCGCTGGTCGGGCCGCCTCGGCCCCGCGATCCCCGGCCTCGATGCCGGCTGAGCCGCGGGCGCCGAAGGCGCTGGCCGATCCGGAAGCCCTCGCGGCCCGCCGCGCCCTGATCGACAGCCCCCACATCGCACCGATCCGGGCGCTGGCGGCGCGCATCTCGGCCGAGCGCGGCGCCCCGGTCCCGGCGCCCGACCCCCTGGACGGCGGTGTCGGCGCGCGGATGCTCCTCCTCCTCGAGACCCCCGGCCCGGCGGTCCTGCGCACCGGCTTCGTCACCCGCGACAGCGCGAACGGCACGGCCGCGAACCTGTTCCGCTTCCTCGCCGAGGCCGGGCTCAGCCGGGCCGACACGCTGATCTGGAACGCGGTCCCCTGGCTCATCCACGCCGAGGGCGCCCGCAACCGGGCGCCCCGCCGGGCGGAGGTCGCGGCGGCCGCGCCCTATCTGGCCCCGCTCCTCGACCTGCTGCCGCGCCTCGCCGTGGCGGTGCTGGCCGGCCGCTTCGCCGGGGAGGCCGCGCCCGCCCTCGCGGCGCTGCGTCCCGACCTGCCGGTGGTCCGGGTGCCGCACCCGAGCCCGACCTATGTCTGCACCGCGCCGGAGGTGCAGGAGCGGATCCGGCGCGGCCTCGCGGAGGCGGCCGCGATCCTCGAGCGGACCTCCGGCTGAGGATAGATCGCCCGTCACGGGCCTGCCTTCCCTGGCCTTGCGCCCCGGTTCGGCCTACATGCGGGGCAACGGGCCGCGGTCCGGGAGATTCCGGCACGGGCTGACGGCCTTCGGGCCGGGCCGCGCAGCCGGAAGGGCGGACGCCGATCGGCATGAATTTTCAGGGACAGCACCGGAGCCCGACCGAGCCGGTCGAGCCGGTCCAGCACGATGCCGAGGCGGGCTCGAAGCGGAAGAGCCGGCGCAGCCGCTATGCCTGGATCGGCACGGCGGCCAGCATCGTGCTGTTCGCCGTCTCCCTCGGCGTCCTGTGGAAGCTCGTGCAGAGCGTCAGCTGGGCGGAGGTGCGCAGCGCCATCGCGGCCGCGACCGCCGAGCAGCTCGGGCTCGCCTTCCTGTTCGTCGGCATCAGCTACCTGTTCCTGACCGGCTACGACGCGCTGGCCCTGCGCCAGCTCAAGATCAAGGTGCCGTACCGGATCACCGCGCTCGCCTCCTTCACGAGCTACGCGGTGAGCTTCACCCTCGGCTTCCCGCTGCTCACCGCCGGGACGATCCGCTACTGGATCTACGCCCGGCAGGGGCTCTCGACGGCCAAGATCGCCGCGCTCACCGTCATCGCCGGCTTCACCTTCTGGCTCGGCATGGGCGTGGTGCTGGGCCTGAGCCTGATCATCGAGGCCGGCCAGCTCGCCGGTCTCGCCTTCACGTCGATCCGGATCAACCAGGGCGTCGGCCTCGCGGCGCTCGCCCTGGTGCTCGGCTACCTCGCCTGGGTCTCGGCCAAGAAGCGCAGCATCACCGTCAAGCAGTGGCGCCTGGAGTTGCCGGGCGCCTCGGTCTCCATCGGCCAGATGATCGTCGGGATCGGCGACGTCTGCGCGGCGGCGGCGGTGCTCTACGTCCTGCTGCCCCAGGAGACGACGCTCGGCTTCACCACCTTCCTGGCGATCTACGTGCTCGCCGCCATGCTGGGGATCGCGTCAAACGCGCCGGGCGGGATCGGGGTGTTCGAGGCGACGATCCTGCTCGCCCTGTCGAGCCTGCCGCGCAACGAGGTGCTGACCTCGCTGCTGCTGTTCCGGGGCTGCTACTACGTCGTGCCGTTCGTGACCGCCCTGGCGATGCTCGGGCTGTACGAGATCGTCAAGCGCGCGGGCGGCGCCCGCGATCCCGGGCCTCCGGAGGGCACGGCCGGCCCGTCCGGTCGGGCGTGGCACGACGAGTCCGAGCCCCGCTGAGCGGCCGGCCGCGCCCGCCATGTCCGGCCGCCTGCGCAGCTCCCCCGCCTGGACCGGCGCCGCGATCGCCGCGGGCCTGCTCGGGCTCGCCACCGCGCTGGCCGGGCGGCTCGATCTCCCGCTGATCCTGATCGGCCTCGCGGCGGTCTGCCTGGGCGGCTGGCTCGGCGGGCGCGGCCGCGAGGCGCCCGTGCCGCGCCCGGCCACCACCACGCCGCGCCACGCCGTCGCCGAGGCGCTGCTCGCCCACGTGCCGGACCCGGTCATCCTGGTCGACCGGCGCACCCTGGTGCTGGAGGCCAATCCCGCCGCCCGGGCGCTCCTGCCGGCCCTCCATCAGGCCCGGCCGCTGTCCTTCGCGCTCCGCGACCCGGAGGTCCTCGACGGCATCGAAGCGGTGCTGAGTTCGGGCCTCCCCCGCCGCGTCGCGCTGTCGACCCGGGTGCCGCTGGAGCGGACCTTCGATGTCCAGATCGGCGCCCTGCCGATGCCCGACGGGTCGGGCGTCAGCGCGCTGCTGTTCCTGCGCGACCTCACCGCGGCCCGGCGCCTGGAGGCGATGCGGGTCGACTTCGTCGCCAACGCCAGCCACGAGCTGCGCACGCCGCTCGCCACCCTGATCGGGTTCATCGAGACCCTGCAGGGGCCGGCCCGCGACGACGCGCAGGCCCGGGAGCGCTTCCTGGAGATCATGCGCGTCCAGGCCCTGCGGATGACGCGGCTGATCGACGACCTGCTGTCGCTGTCGCGGATCGAGCTGCGCGAGCACGTCGCCCCCACCGCGGTGGTCGATCTCGGGGCGCTCGCCCGCCAGATGGTCGACGCCCAGGGTCCGCCCGCCGAGGCGCGGGGCGCCGCGATTCGGCTGGAGGAGGGGGCGGGGCCCTACGCGGTCCCCGGCGACGCCGACGAGCTGGCGCGGGTGATCGAGAACCTGATCGAGAACGCCGTGAAGTACGGCGGCGGCCGGATCAGCGTCGGGCTCGCCCGCGAGGACGACCCGCGCCTCGGGCGCCGCGTCGTCCTGTCGGTCGCCGATGACGGGCCAGGCATCCCGCCCGAGCACATCCCGCGGCTGACGGAGCGCTTCTACCGGGTCGACGTCGCCTCCAGTCGCGCCCGCGGCGGCACGGGGCTGGGGCTCGCCATCGTCAAGCACAGCCTCAACCGCCACCGCGGCCGCCTCGCCATCGAGAGCGCGGCCGGCGAGGGGACGACCGTGCGGGTCAGCCTGCCCGAGTACGGCGCCCCGCCGCCTCGGTTCGCGGCCGATCAGGCCGGCCCGGTATAGGGGCCGATTCCGAGCCCGGCCTCGACGCGCCTGACCCAGGCGCGGATCGCCGGGTAATCCGTCAGGTCGAAGCCCCCCTCGTGGGCCATGCGCGTGTAGGCGACGAGTGCCGCGTCGGCGAGGGTCAGGGTCTCGCCCGCCATGAAGGCCGAGCGCCCGAGGGTGTCCTCCATCAGCCGCAGCGCGTCGGCGCCGCGCTCGGCGAGCTTCGGGTCGAGATCCTCGGGCGCCCGCTCGAGGTAGTGGAGCTGATAGCGGCGGACCGCGATGTAGGGCTCGTGGCTGTACTGCTCCCAGAACATCCACTGCAGCATGCGGGCGCGGGGCAGGGGCTCCGCGGGTACCAGCGCGGAGCCCTCCGCGAGGTAGACGATGATCGCGTTCGATTCCGACAGCACGGTGCCGTCGGGCAGGACGACGATGGGCACGCGGCCGGCGGGGTTCAGGGCGAGGAAATCGGGCCGGCGCGTCCCGCCGCCCGGGACGTCGACGTCGCGCCAGACCGCCGGGATGCCGAGATGCGCCGCGACCCACTTGACCTTGAGGCAGTTGCCGGAACCCGGGTCGCCGTAGATCGTCAGCGGCTCGCTCATCTGTTTCCCCGTCGCTCCGGTGGGCGGCAACCTTGGCCGGGCGGGCGCGATTCGACAACGGCCGCGGCCCGC
Organism: Methylobacterium sp. A52T; assembly: GCF_053346095.1. NCBI lineage: Bacteria > Pseudomonadati > Pseudomonadota > Alphaproteobacteria > Hyphomicrobiales > Methylobacteriaceae > Methylobacterium > Methylobacterium sp. A52T. The sequence continues at coordinate 25,177 of NZ_JBKFBI010000015.1, forward strand.
ATCGACCGGCCGGATCCGCAGCCTCGCCCGCGGGCCCTTGACCTTCCCATCATGGGAAGCCCCATCTGACCGGGCATGGATGCTTCCAACCGGACCACCGCCATGTCGAGATCCGTCGCCCTGACCCTCCCCGTCGAGGGCATGTCCTGCGCCTCCTGCGTCGGCCGCGTCGAGCGCGCCCTCGCGGCGCTGCCCGGCGCCCGGGACGTGGCGGTGAACCTCGCCACCCACCGCGCCAGCCTCGTCCTCGACGGGGCGGCGAGCCCGGGCGACGTCGCGACGGCGCTCGCGGATGCCGGCTACCCCGTCCCAGAGACGCAGAGCCTGCTGGCCGTGGACGGGATGTCCTGCGCGAGCTGCGTCGGCCGCGTCGAGCGGGCGCTGGCCGCCGTTCCGGGGGTGACCGGGGCCAGCGTCAACCTCGCCGCGGGCCGGGCCGCGATCCGCCATCCCGAGGGCGTGGTGCCGATGGACGCGCTGGTGGCGGCCGTCGAGACGGCCGGCTACGAGGCCCGGCCGGTCGAGGCCGGCCACCCGGTCGACCCCGCCGCCCGTCAGGCCGAGGAGGGGCGCGCCCTGCGCCGCGACCTGATCGCCGCCGCCCTGCTGTCGGTGCCCGTCGTGGTCCTCGACATGGGCGGCCACCTGCTGCCGGCGCTGCACGGCGGCCCCGTGACGGCCCTGGTCCAGGCCGCGCTGGCCACCCTGGTCCTCGCCGGCCCGGGGCGGCGCTTCTTCCTGCGCGGCGTACCGGGCCTGCTGCGCGGCCATCCCGACATGAACGCCCTGGTCGCCCTCGGGGCCGGCGCCGCCTACCTGTACTCGCTGGTCTCGACCCTGGCTCCGGACCTCCTGCCGGCCGGGGCGGCGCACCTCTACTTCGAGGCGAGCGTCCTGATCGTCACGCTGATCCTGCTCGGCCGGACGCTGGAGGCCCGCGCCAAGGGACGCACGGGCCAGGCGATCGCGCGGCTTATGGACCTGACGCCGAAGACCGCTCGGGTCGTCCGCGACGGCGCGGAGACCGAGGTTCCCCTCGACGCCCTGCGCCTCGGCGACGTCGTCCGGGTGCGTCCGGGCGAGCGGGTGGCGGCGGACGGCGCCGTGGTCTCCGGCACCAGCCACGTCGACGAGAGCATGGTGACGGGCGAGCCGGCGCCGGTGCGCAAGGGCCCGGGCGATCCCGTAATCGGCGGGACGCTCAACGGCCGCGGCAGTCTCGACCTGCGGGTCGAGGCCGTGGGCGGCGCCACCGTGGTGGCGCAGATCGCCGCCATGGTGGAGCGCGCCCAGGGCGGCAAGCTGCCGATCCAGGCGCTGGTCGACCGCGTCACCGGTCGGTTCGTCCCGGCGGTGATCGGCATCGCCGCGGTGACCTTCCTGGCCTGGCTGGCGCTGGCGCCGGCCCCGGCGCTGGGTCCGGCCCTGGTCAACGCCGTCGCGGTGCTGATCATCGCCTGCCCCTGCGCGATGGGACTGGCGACGCCGACCGCCATCATGGTCGGCACCGGGCGCGCGGCGGCGCGCGGCGTGCTGTTCCGCGACGGCGCGGCACTGCAGGGCCTGCGCGACGTGCGGGTGGTGGCCCTCGACAAGACCGGCACCCTGACCGAGGGCCGCCCTCGCCTCACCGAGATCGTCCCGGCCGCGGGCGTCGCGGAGGACGCGGTGCTGGCCCTCGCCGCCGCTCTGGAGACCCGCTCCGAGCACCCGCTGGCCGGCGCCGTCGTGGCGGCCGCCCGCGAGCGCGGCCTCGACCTGCCGGAACCGGACAGCTTCGAGGCGGTGGCGGGCTTCGGGATCTCCGGACAGGTCGCGGGCCGGGCCGTGGCCCTCGGCGCGCCGCGCTACCTGGAGCGCCTCGGCGTCGCCCTCGACCCGGATCTCGCCGTCCGGGCCGAGGCGCTGGCGGGCGCGGGGCGGAGCCCGATCCACCTCGTCCTCGACGGCCGCCACGCCGCGATCCTGGCGGTGGCCGATCCCGTGAAGCCGGGCGCCCGCGCGGCGGTCGCGGCCCTGAAGGCGCGCGGCCTCGCGGTGGCGATGGTCACGGGCGACGATCCCGTCACCGCCGCCGGCGTGGCGCAGAGCCTCGGCATCGACGCCGTGGCCGCCGGGGTGCTGCCCGGCGGGAAGGTCGAGGCGGTCCAGCGATTCCGGGCCGCGCACGGGCCGGTGGCCTTCGTGGGCGACGGCATCAACGACGCGCCGGCGCTGGCCGAGGCCGATGTCGGACTGGCGATCGGCACCGGCACCGACATCGCCGTCGAGAGCGCCGACGTGGTGCTGATGTCGGGCGATCTGGAGGCCCTGGTCGAGGCCCTGGCGCTGTCGCGGGCGGTGATGGCCAACATCCGCCAGAACCTGTTCTGGGCCTTCGCCTACAACGCCGCGCTGATCCCGGTGGCGGCCGGCGTGCTGGTGCCGTTCGGCGGGCCGGCCCTGTCGCCGATCCTGGCCGCGGGCGCCATGGCCTTCTCGAGCGTGTTCGTCCTGGGCAACGCCCTGCGGCTGCGCCGGGCCGGCGGGCGTCCCGCGGCGGCCGAGGGGCCGGCGCTCGCCGCGAGGCCGGCATGAGCGCGGCGACGCTCACGATCGGCGAGGCGGCCCGCCGGACCGGCGTCTCGGCCAAGATGATCCGCTGGTACGAGGCGACCGGCCTGCTGCCGCCGGCCGCCCGGTCCGAATCCGGCTACCGCCATTACGGCGAGGCGGACCTGCACACGCTGCGCTTCATCCGCCGCGCCCGCGACCTCGGCTTCAGCGTGGACGCGATCGCGGATCTCCTGGCGCTCTGGCGCGACCGCGCCCGGCCGAGCGCCGGGGTGAAGGCGATCGCGCAGGAGCAGATCGCCGATCTGCGCCGCCGCATCGCCGAGATGGAGGGCATGGCCCGCACCCTGGAGCACCTGGCGGAGGCCTGCTGCGGCGACGCGCGGCCGGACTGCCCGATCCTGGACGACCTCGCCGCGGGCGACCATCCACCCGCGCCGCGGCGGCGCGGGCGCGGGATCACGGGGCGGGGTGCGGCGTGAGCGGAGCGGACGCGGATACCGAGCTTGGCCGTTGACGGCGGCTCTGGCCCCGGCTTTGCTGGTCCGGCCCACCCGCCAAGGCCACGAGAGCCCCGCCCCGATGCCCGTCCTCGAACGGATCCGCGCCTTCGCCGACACGATGACGGCGTGGCGGCACGACCTGCACGCCCATCCCGAGCTGCTCTACGACGTCGACCGCACCGCCGGCTTCGTCGCCGAGACGCTGCGGTCCTTCGGCTGCGACGAGGTCGTCACCGGCATCGGCCGCACCGGGGTGGTGGGCGTCATCCGCGGCCGGGGACGCAGCTCCAACCGCGCCATCGGCCTGCGCGCCGACATGGACGCCCTGCCGATCCAGGAGGTGCGCGACCTGCCCTACCGCTCCACCGTGCCGGGCAAGATGCACGCCTGCGGCCACGACGGTCACACGACCATGCTCCTCGGCGCCGCCAAGTACCTCGCCGAGACCCGGGATTTCGACGGGGCGGCCGTGCTGATCTTCCAGCCCGCCGAGGAGGGCGGCGGCGGCGGCGAGGCGATGGTCGACGACGGAATGATGGAGCGGTTCGGGGTCGAGTCGGTCTACGGGATGCACAACATCCCCGGCATGGCGGTCGGCACCTTCGCGATCCGGCCGGGGCCGATCATGGCCTCGACCGACCGCTTCACGATCACGATCGAGGGACGGGGCGGCCACGCGGCCCTGCCGCAGAACGCCGTCGACAGCGTGCTCGTGTCGAGCCACGTGATCATCGCCCTGCAGAGCATCGTGTCGCGCAACCTCGACCCGGTGCAGTCGGCCGTGGTCTCGGTCTGCGCGCTGGAGGCCGGCGAGGCCTTCAACGTCCTGCCGCAGACCGTCACCATGCGCGGCACCATGCGCACGCTGTCCCAGGCCGTGCGCGGCGAGATCAAGGCGCGGATCGAGACCCTGGTGGCCGAGATCGCCGGCGGCTTCGGCGCGCGGGGCGGGGTCGCCTACGGAGCGAGCTACCCGGTGACCGAGAACCACCCCGCCGAGACCGACTTCATGGCCGGCGTCGCCGAGGCGCTGGTGGGTGAGGAGAACGTCGACCGGACGGTGGCGCCGATGATGACCGCCGAGGACTTCTCCTACATGCTCGCCCGCCGTCCCGGCGCCTACATGTTCATCGGCAACGGCGACAGCGCCTCGCTCCACCACCCGCACTACGATTTCAACGACGCGGCCGCGCCGTACGGGGCTTCCCTGTGGGCGCGACTGATCGAGACCGGGCTGCCGCGCACCGCCTGAGCGCGCCCCCATCCGCACCGTCATCGCGCGCGCAGCGAAGCGACCCAGGGCTGCGCGACATCTGTCAGCGGGGTGCCGACTGGATCGCTTCGCTGCGCTCGCGACGACGGGAGGCGATCAGCCGCCGTAGCGGGCCTTGAGCAGCGCGTAGGTCAGCCGCGCCGTCTGGACCTCGCCGCCCTCCGGCCGGCCGGGCTTGGTGGAGGGGTTCCAGCCGTAGAGGTCGAAATGGCCGTGCGCCTTCGTGTTGGGCGCGAAGCGCCGCAGGAACAGGGCCGCGGTGATCGCCCCCGCGAACGGCCCGCCGGAGACGTTGTTCAGGTCGGCGACCTTGGAATCGAGCAGGCTCGCGTAGGGCGCGTGCAGCGGCATGCGCCAGACCGGATCGATCGCCGCCCGGCCGGCCCGCGCCACCGCCTCGGCCAGCGCGTCGTCCTCCGTGAAGAAGGCCGGCAGGTCCGGCCCGAGCGCCACGCGGGCCGCGCCGGTGAGGGTCGAGAAGTCGAGGATCAGGTCGGGGGAATCCGCGTCCGCGAGGGCGAGGGCGTCGGCGAGGATCAGCCGGCCCTCCGCGTCGGTGTTGCCGATCTCGACGCTGAGCCCGGCCCGGCTCGGCAGCACGTCGCCGGGGCGGAAGGCGTTGCCCGCGACCGCGTTCTCCACCGCGGGGATCAGCAGGCGCAGGCGCAGGTTCAGGCCCGCGCCCATGACCATGTCGGCGGCGGCCAGCGCCGCGGCGGCGCCGCCCATGTCCTTCTTCATCAGCAGCATCGCGGCCGACGGCTTCAGGTCGAGGCCGCCTGTGTCGAAGGCCACGCCCTTGCCGACCAGGGTCACGCGCGGCGCGTCCGCCGGCCCCCAGGTCAGGTCGATCAGCCGCGGGGCCCGGGGCGACGCGGCGCCGACCGCGTGGATCAGCGGGTACCCCTCGGCGAGGGCCGCGCCTTCCGTGACGGCGACGGAGGCGCCGTGGCGCTCGGCCACCGCCCGGGCGGCCGCCTCGATCTCGGCGGGTCCGAGATCGTTGGCCGGCGTGTTGACGAGATCCCGGCCCAGCGCGACCGCGGCGGCGATCCGCTCCACCTCGGCCGTGTCGATGCCGGCGGGTGCCGCGAGCCGGGCCTTCGTGCCGCCGCCGGACCGGTAGCGGCCGAAGCGGTAGCTCCCCATCAGCCAGGCGAGGGCGGCCTCGGCCAGCTCGGGGGCGTCGTCCAGGTGGAAGGCCCCCTCCGGCAGCAGCCCCGGCAGCTTGCCGGCGAGGAGCCTGTCGTAGGCCGCGGCCTCCGGATCGCCGAGGCCGAACAAGACCCGCGCGAGGCCGCCGTCCGGGCCGGGCAGGAGCGCGAGGCTGCCCGCCTTCGGCTTGAAGCCGATGGCCCGGGCGAAGCTCCGCTGGGCGGGCTCCAGGCCGGACTCGACCGCCGCCCAGCCCCCGGTGGTGACCAGCGTCACCGGTACGGCCTGCGTGTCGCCGGGCAGCAGCCCGCGGGTCGTCGCCGGAATCTCGGCCTGGGTCATGTGCCTCTCGCGTGCCGCCCGGACCGGCGGCTTAACCGGTGATTAGGGTTAACGCTCTATCACCGGCCGGCCGGGAGCGTGAAGCGCGTGCCATCGCGTCCGGTCCCGATGCCGGCGGAGCGCACCATGATGACGGCCCTGTTCCGGGTCACCCGATCCCAGGCACGCCCCGGACGCCGCGCCGCCCTCGCGGCCGCCGTCGTCGCGCTGGGCCTGGCCGGCTGCAACACCCGCTCGCCCGAGACGACCGGGTCGATCGGCCCCCTCGGCGGGCCGTCCGCGGCCGCCGCGGCGCCCTCGCGGCAGGACATCGACCGGCTGGCCGAGCGCTACAATGCCGACCCCGCCGACGGGCGCACGGCGATGGCCTACGCCCGCGCCCTGCGGGCCACAGACCAGATTGGCCAGGCCTCGGCGGTGCTGCAGCAGGCCGCCCTGCGCAACCCGCGCGACCAGGCCCTGCTCGGTGCCTACGGAAAGTCGCTGGTCGAGGCGGGCCGCTTCCGCGAGGCGATCGACGTGCTCGCCAACGCGCACACGCCCGCCAATCCCGACTGGCGCATCCTGTCGGCGCAGGGCTCGGCCTCCGCCCAGCTCGGCGAGCAGGCCCGCGCCCAGGGCTTCTACGAGGCCGCCCTCAAGATCCGCCCGAACGAGCCCTCGCTCCTGTCCAATCTCGGCCTGTCCTACGCGCTGTCGCGCAACCTCGATCAGGCCGAGCAGACCCTGCGCCTCGCCGCCGACCAGCCCGGCGCCGACGCGCGGGTGCGGGCCAACCTCGCCATGGTGCTCGGCCTCAAGGGCCGCTTCGCCGATGCCGAGGCCGTCCTGCGCCGCGACATGAGCGCCGAGGAGGCGGCCACGAACGTCGCGTCCCTGCGCAGGCTCGCGGCCCAGCCGAATCGGTCGAAGGCCCTGTCCGTCGCGGGCATGCCCGGGCAAGGGTAGGGCGCCCGCCCCACGCGACTCCCTCCCTGCTGCGGGCTCGCGGACTCACGTAACGGGTCCGGCAACACCGGTGCAGCTCTCCGCTCCCCCTCGGGAGAGGGAGCCTGCCGCGCTCGGCCGCCACCGCCGATGGCCCGCCGGAGATGCGCGAGTCGCGCAGGCCTGCGCGGCGCGCGCCCAGTCGCCGCCACGCTCCCCGACAGGAAAACGCACCTGTCATGACGACCCGGTAGCGGCCAGATTCGAAAAGTTCTATATCCCTCCGCGGCTGCGCCGCGCGGCATCACGGGCGTCCAAATCGCCCCCGCGCATCGTCCTGCCCGGGCACTCCCGGGGCGGCGCGCGCCCGTCGGGCGCTACACAGGCCGAACACGGATCTCGTAGCGCAGGTCTTGCCTGCGCGTGTTCGACAACCCGCAGCGAGGATAGAACCAGCCGTGCCCTCACTCGACAGCTTCAAGGCCCGCCAGACGCTCGAAGCCGGCGGCAAGACCTACACCTACTATTCCATTCCCGCGGCCGAGAAGAACGGCCTCGCCTCGGCGGCCGCGCTGCCCTTCTCCATGAAGGTGATCCTGGAGAACCTGCTCCGCTACGAGGACGACCGCTCGGTCAAGAAGGCCGATATCGAGGCCGCCGTCGGCTGGCTCGACCAGAAGGGCAAGGCCGAGGTCGAGATCGCGTTCCGCCCCTCCCGCGTGCTGATGCAGGACTTCACCGGAGTGCCGGCGGTGGTCGACCTCGCGGCCATGCGCGACGCCATGGTGGCGCTCGGCGGCGACCCGCAGAAGATCAACCCGCTGGTGCCGGTGGACCTCGTCATCGACCACTCGGTGATCGTCGACGAGTTCGGCACCCCGAAGGCGCTGGCCGACAACGTCGCCCTGGAATACGAGCGCAACGGCGAGCGCTACACCTTCCTGAAGTGGGGCCAGTCGGCCTTCGACAACTTCTCGGTGGTCCCCCCGGGCACCGGCATCTGCCACCAGGTGAACCTGGAATACCTTGCCCAGACCGTCTGGACGAAGTCGGAGAACGGCGCCGACGTCGCCTATCCCGACTCGCTCGTCGGCACCGATTCGCACACCACCATGGTCAACGGCATGGCCGTGCTGGGCTGGGGCGTCGGCGGCATCGAGGCCGAGGCGGCCATGCTCGGCCAGCCGCTGTCGATGCTGATCCCCGAGGTCGTGGGCTTCAAGCTGTCGGGCAAGCTGCCCGAGGGCACCACCGCCACCGACCTCGTGCTCACCGTCACCCAGATGCTGCGCAAGAAGGGCGTGGTCGGCAAGTTCGTGGAGTTCTACGGCCCCGGCCTCGACGACATGGCGGTGGCCGACCGGGCCACGATCTCCAACATGGCCCCCGAGTACGGCGCGACCTGCGGCTTCTTCCCGGTCGACCAGAAGACCATCGACTTCCTGAAGGTCACCGGCCGCTCCGACGACCGGATCGCCCTGGTCGAGGCCTACGCCAAGGCGCAGGGCATGTGGCGCGACGCTCAGACCCCCGACCCGGTCTTCACCGACACGCTGGAGCTCGACATGGGCCAGGTCCGGCCCTCGCTCGCCGGCCCGAAGCGCCCGCAGGACCGGGTGCTGCTCGACGGCGCCAAGCCCGGCTTCGCCGCCTCGATGGAGACCGAGTTCAAGAAGGCCGCCGACCTCGCGCGCCGCTACCCGGTCGAGGGCACCAACTTCGACATCGGGCACGGTGACGTGGTGATCGCCGCGATCACGAGCTGCACCAACACGTCGAACCCCTCGGTGATGATCGGCGCCGGGCTGCTCGCCCGCAACGCCGTCGCCAAGGGCCTGCGCTCCAAGCCGTGGGTGAAGACCTCGCTCGCGCCCGGATCGCAGGTGGTCGGCGAGTACCTGGAGAAGTCCGGCCTGCAGGAGCCGCTGGACGCGCTCGGCTTCAACCTCGTGGGCTTCGGCTGCACGACCTGCATCGGCAATTCCGGCCCGCTGCCGGAGGCGATCTCGAAGGCGATCAACGACAACGACGTCGTCGCCGCCGCGGTGCTCTCGGGCAACCGCAACTTCGAGGGACGCGTGAACCCGGACGTGCGGGCGAACTACCTCGCCTCGCCGCCGCTGGTCGTCGCCTACGCGCTGGCCGGCTCGCTCCAGATCGACATCACCACGGAGCCGCTGGGCCAGGGCTCGGACGGCAAGCCCGTCTACCTCAAGGACATCTGGCCGTCCTCGGCCGAGGTCCAGCAGTTCATCGAGGAGAACATCACCTCCGCGCTGTTCAAGTCCCGCTACGCGGACGTGTTCGGCGGCGACCAGAACTGGAAGGACGTCGAGGTCACCGAGGCCGAGACCTTCGCGTGGAACCCGGGCTCCACCTACGTGCAGAACCCGCCCTACTTCGTCGGCATGGAGAAGACCCCGAAGCCGGTCGAGGACATCGAGGGCGCGCGCATCCTCGGCCTGTTCCTCGACTCGATCACCACCGACCACATCTCGCCGGCGGGCAACATCCGCGCGGCCTCGCCGGCCGGCGAGTACCTGCAGTCGCACCAGGTGCGCGTGCAGGACTTCAACCAGTACGGCACGCGGCGCGGCAACCACGAGGTGATGATGCGGGGCACCTTCGCCAACATCCGCATCAAGAACCAGATGGTGAAGGACGCCTCCGGCGGCGTGGTCGAGGGCGGGTGGACGCACTTCCAGCCGTCCGGCGAGAAGATGTTCATCTACGACGCGGCGATGAAGTACGCGGAAGCCGGTACCCCGCTCGTCATCTTCGCCGGCAAGGAGTACGGCACCGGCTCGTCGCGCGACTGGGCCGCGAAGGGCACGAAGCTGCTCGGCGTCCGCGCCGTGGTGGCCGAGAGCTTCGAGCGCATCCACCGCTCGAACCTCGTCGGGATGGGCGTGGTGCCGCTGGTCTTCCAGGGCGACACGAGCTGGCAGTCGCTGGGCCTGAAGGGTGACGAGACCGTCACCATCAAGGGCCTCGCCGGCGAGCTGAAGCCCCGCCAGACGCTCACCGCGGAGATCAAGTCCGCCGACGGCTCGGTGAAGCAGGTCCCGCTGACCTGCCGCATCGATACGCTCGACGAACTCGAGTACTTCCGCAACGGCGGCATCCTGCCCTACGTGCTGCGCTCGCTCGCGGCGTGATCCTCATCGGGCGGCCCCCGGGCCGCCCACACGACCGATGAGGTGGCGTCCCCGGACGCCGCCTTATTTGTTTCACAGCACAGGCATTTCGCTTGCGCGCAACCTTGTTCCGCGTCTGGGCCGCCCCATAACCCGGCTCCTGAAGCCAGGATGGGACCCCGATGAAGCACCTCAGCAAGACACTCGTCGCCGCCGGCCTGACGGCCCTGCTGTCGAGTGCGGCCTTCGCCGCGCAGGTCGAGCGCGTCCGCGGGACCGTCGACAAGGCCGACGGCGGCACGGTCACGATCAAGACCGACGACGGCAAGACCGAGACCGTCGACGTGAGCGGCGCCAAGTTCGCCTGGGTTGTCCCGTCGAGCCTCGACGCGATCAAGGACGGCGTCTTCATCGGCACCGCCACCAAGGGCGAGAACCCGATGACCGCCCTGGAGGTCGTGCTCTTCCCCGAATCGATGCGCGGCACCGGCGAGGGGCATTACGGCTGGGACTCGATCACCGACCACACCGCGGGCGCCGGCGCCAAGGTGAAGAGCGCGATGACCAACGGCACCGTGAAGGCCGAGTCGTCGAACGCCCCGAAGGTGAAGAGCGCGATGACGAACGGCACCGTGAAGGCCGACAAGGCGGCCTCAGGCGGGGAGCGCACGTTGACGGTGAGCTACGGCAAGGACGGCTCCAAGGAGATCGTGGTGCCGGCCTCGGCGCCGATCGTGGCCTTCGAGCCCGCCGACAAGGCGATCCTGACCCCCGGGTCGAAGGTGTTCGCCGTGGTCGCCAAGGACGGCAGCAAGGCCGAGGGCAAGCTCGTGGCGGTCGGCAAGGACGGCCTGACCCCGCCCATGTGAGGACGATCGCCGGTGGGGCGCCGGAGGGAACCGGTGCCCCGCCTCCGACCGTTCCCGGCGGCTTGGTATACCAAGATACGCATACAGACTGCGCCGAAAGGGATTAAAATCGCCGCTTCGACGTGCCGTGCGCTGGCACCCTGCACACAAATCGCGCATGTTCGCGCGCCGACCGGCCCGCCATCGAGGTCGTCGCGGAGGAGTCCATCATGGGTGCTGGAGTGGCAGGCGCGATCGCGCCTGACGGGATGCCGGGTCTGTTGTCGCGCGAGCGGATCGTGGCCAAGCCGGGCTTCAACCGGTGGCTGGTGCCGCCGGCGGCGTTGGCGATCCATCTCTGCATCGGGATGGCCTACGGACTGTCGGTGTTCTGGCTGCCGCTGACCCGGGCGCTCTCCGTGGGCAAGCCGGCGCCCGCCGCCTGCCCCGACATGGGCGTGATGACGGCCCTGTTCACCACCACCTGCGACTGGCGGGTCAGCGACCTCGTCACGGTCTTCTCCATCGGCATCGTCGTGCTCGGCCTCTCGGCCGCCCTGTTCGGCGGCTGGCTGGAGCGCGCCGGACCGCGCAAGGCCGGCATCGCGGCGGCCCTCTGCTGGGGCGGCGGCTTCCTGATCGGCGCCTTCGGCGTCTACATCCACCAGCTCTGGCTGGTCTGGCTCGGCATGGGCCTGATCGGCGGCATCGGCCTCGGGCTCGGCTACATCTCGCCGGTTTCGACCCTGATCAAGTGGTTCCCGGACCGCCGCGGCATGGCGACCGGCATGGCGATCATGGGCTTCGGCGGCGGCGCGATGATCGGCTCGCCCCTGGCCGACAGCCTGATCAAGAGCTTCCGGACCGCCGATTCGGCCGGCGTCTGGCAGACCCTCGCGGTGATGGGCTTGGGATACATCCTGTTCATGCTGGGCGGCGCGTTCGGCTACCGGGTGCCGCCGGCCGGCTGGCGCCCGGACGGCTGGACCAGCCCGACCGCCAAGAACGCCATGATCGCCTCGGGGCACGTCCACCTGCGCGACGCCCACAAGACCGTCCAGTTCTGGATGATCTGGCTCGTCCTGTTCCTCAACGTGTCGGCCGGCATCGGCGTGCTGGCGCTGGCCTCGCCGATGCTCCAGGAGATCTTCGGCGGCGAGCTGATCGGCCTGCCCGGCACCGGCTTCTCGGCCCTCGACGCCGGCCAGAAGGCGCAGGTCGCGGCCATCGCGGCCGGCTTCGTCGGCCTGCTCTCGCTGTTCAACATCCTGGGCCGGTTCTTCTGGGCCTCGATGTCGGACCGCATCGGGCGGAAGGTCACCTACGCGATCTTCTTCGCCCTGGGCGGCCTCCTGTACGCGGCCGCGCCCTGGGCCGCCGGCATCGGCTCGCAGGCGCTGTTCGTCGCCATCTTCTGCGTGATCCTGTCCATGTACGGCGGCGGCTTCGCGACCGTGCCGGCCTACCTCGCCGACGTGTTCGGCACGCAGTTCGTGGGCGCCATCCACGGGCGCCTGCTCACCGCGTGGTCGATGGCCGGCATCGTCGGGCCCTTCGTCATCACCAAGATCCGCGAGGCGCAGGTCGCCGCGGGCGTGCAGGGGGCCGATCTCTACGGCCGGACCATGTACGTGCTGGCGAGCTTCCTGGCGGTCGGCTTCCTCTGCAACCTGCTCGTCCGGCCCCTGGCGCAACGCTGGTTCATGTCTGATTCCGAGCGGGCCTCCTTGGACGTCCGCGCGGGCGCCACGGCCTCGGGGCCGTCCGGCTCCTTCGGGATCGGCCGCGGCGGCTTCAGCGCCGGCGCCGCCCTGGCCTGGGCGGTGGTCGGCATCCCGATCGTCTGGGGCATCGGCATCACCCTGTCGAAGGCGTTCATCCTGTTCCGCTGAGCGGGCACGCTCGGTTGTGGCGGGCCCGGCGGGCCGCTAGGTTTCCGGCGCCTCGCCGTGCCGGGATGCCTTCGTCGTGATCGACAAGCTGGACTTCCTGCTCGCGCTCGCGCGCGAGCAGCATTTCGGGCACGCCGCCGAAGCCTGCGGCGTGACCCAGCAGACTCTCTCGGCCGGCGTGAAGCAGCTGGAGAACCGGTTCGGCGTGCAGCTCGTGCTACGCGGCTCCCGCTTCCAGGGCTTCACCCCCGAGGGCGAGCGGGTCCTCGAATGGGCGCGGCGCATCGTGGCCGACGCGCGGGCCATGCACGAGGAGGTCACCGGCCTGCGCCGGGGCCTGACCGGCCATCTCCGCATCGCCGCGATCCCGACGGCGCTGCCGATGATCGTGAACCTCACGACGCCCTACCGCGAGCGGCACCCGGACGTGCGGCTGACGGTCGAATCGGCCACCTCCGCCGACATCTTCTCGCTGATCGAGAACCTCGAGGCGGATGCGGGCCTGACCTACCTCGACAACGAGCCCCTCGGGCGGGTGATCTCCGTCCCGCTCTACCGGGAGCGCTACCGCCTCGTGACGGCGATCGGCGGGCCCTTCGAGGGTCGCGCCAGCGTCACCTGGGCCGAGACCAGCCGCCTGCCCCTCTGCCTGCTCACGCCGAACATGCAGAACCGGCGGATCATCGACCAGCAGATCCGCGAGGCGGGTGCGGATCCCGCCGCGACCCTCGAGTCGAACTCGATGATCGTGCTGCTGACCCACGTGCGCACCCTGCGCTGGGCCTCGATCATGCCGGAGATCCTGGTCGACGCCCTGGGCCCCATGGAGGGCGTGCGCACGATCCCGATCACCGCGCCCGACCTGGAGCACACGATCGGCCTCGTCGCCCCGCGGCGCGAGCCGTCCACGCCGATGGTGACGGCGCTGGTGGCTATCGCGCGGTCCCTGGCGCGGACGCTCGATCCGGATCTGGCCGCGCCGGGCCCTGCCTGAGCGGTCGGCTCCGGGCGCGGGCCGGGGCGCGGCGTTCCGCGAGCAGCCCGCGGGCCGCCCGGAGCGCGTGCGCCGGCAGCGTCAGGACGCGCCAGAGCGCGAGGATCGCCGCGGTGATGCGGATCGCCAGCAGGATCCGCTGCATCGAGCCCGCCCTCCGCCCGCCGCGCTGGCCGAGAACACGGGCCGGTGATCGGCCGGCGAGTCGGGCAGCGTCCGGGACGTGCGAAGGTCAGCACGCCGTGCTGGCGCCGGGCTGTCGGCCGGTCAGGTCGTGGTTCAAGAGGTCCCGGCGACGCCGCGCGCGAGGCGGTGCCGGGCATGGAAAAAGCCGCCCCGTCTCCGGAGCGGCTTCCCGTCGGCGGTCAGGCCGCGATGCGGCCCGCGGCCTTACTTGATCTTGGTCTCCTTGAAGTCGACGTGCTTGCGCGCGACCGGGTCGTACTTGCGCATCGTCAGCTTCTCGGTCTGCGTGCGGGAGTTCTTCTTGGTGACGTAGAAATAGCCCGTGTCGGCGGTGGAGACGAGCTTGATCTTGACGGTGACGGCCTTGGCCATGGCGCGGCGCTCCTGCAGGGTGCGGCATTCCGCGTGAGCGAAACGCAAATGGCCGGGAGGACCCGGCCGAATACGGGCGGGTGAATGCCCGATCGGGCCCGGCAGGTCAAGAGCGGACGCGCCGGCGCTCCGTCGCGGCGAGCCAGCCCGCGAAGGCCAGGAATAGGGCGAGCAGCGCCAGCGCGAACCCGTTCGGCGGCACGAGGTCGAGCCCGCCGCCGATCACCGGCGGCCCCAGCATCAGCCCGACATTGTAGAGCACCACGAAGGCCGCGTTGGCGCCCGCGAGGTCGTTCGGCGGCGTGCGGTCGCCCAGCATCGCGAGGCCGACCGTGTAGAGGGTCCCGGCGATGCCGCCCCAGACGAGGAGCAGCGCGCCGAACGCCGCCGGATGGCCGGCCGCGAGGGGGATCAGGGCCGAGCCCGCCGCCCCCGCGAGGCCCGCGCCGAGCAGCACCGCGCCCCGGTCGAGGCGGTCGGCGAGCCAGCCGAACGGGATCTGGAAGAGCACGTTGCCCAGGGCGATCAGGCTGACGAGGCCGGCCGCCCCTTGCGCGTCGTAGCCGAGGCGCAGGCCGTAGAGCGGCAGGATGGCGAAGATGCCGGTCTCCACCGCCCCGTAGGCCAGGGCCGCCGCCAGGGCGCCGGGGGCGAGCCGGACGTAGCCGAGGATGCCGCGGCCGGAGCCCGTCTCGATCGTCGGCGACAGCCCGCGGGCCAGGGCGATGGGCAGGCCGCCGGCCAGCATGAGGGCGGCCCCCGTCGCGTAGGGCGCCAGCCCCTCGGTCCCGACCAGGGCCAGCAGCAGCGGGCCGACCGCGAAGCCCGCCGCCAGCACGGTGGCGTAGATGCCCATCACCAGGCCGCGCCGCTCCGGCGGGGCGGCGGCGTTGATCCAGTACTCGGAGAGGACGAACAGCGCCCCGAGCGTCGCCGAGAACACGAAGCGCAGGGGGAACCACAGGGCGATGCCCGGCAGCAGCGGGAACAGCGCGAGGCTGATCGCCCCCACGAGGAGCGCCAGCCCGAGCAGCGGGGCGACGCCGATCCGCGCGGCGAGGCGCGGCACGAACGGCACCGTGCAGATGCTGGCGATGCCCGCCACCGCGGTGTTGAGCCCGATCAGCGTGCTCGACGCGCCGCGTCGCTCCATCTCGATCGAGAGGAGCGGGATCGACAGGCTGAGGCCGATGCCGACGACGGTGACGCAGGTCACGGCCGCCGAGATCGCCGCCACATCCTCCGAACTGATCCCCCGCCGCCCGTCCTGCAATCCGTCCGGACCGCTCACAAGGCCACCCGTTCGCGCCGCCCGTAGCGCTCGTAATGGAACGGAATCGTCCGGTAGGGCGCGAAATCGGCGGCGATCTGCGCCTCCAGATCGTCGAGGATCGCGCGGGTGATGTAGGGCAGGTCGAGCTTGCGGGCGGCGTCGAGCCGGACCCAGGCGAGTTCGGTGAACTCGGCATCGGCCTCGACCCGCCCCGGCTCCTCGGCCGCCACCATCCGGCGGTCGATCGCGAAGAAGCGCGTGTCGAAGCGGCGCACGCGCTTCGGTGGGGTGATCGCGCGGGCGACGAGGTGCAGCGCCTCGAGGTCGGGCAGGACGCCGTGGCGGACGAAGCCCTCCCAACCCGCCGGGACGTCCTCGGGCGCACCGTGCTCGGTCGTGCCGAGGAGCAGGCCGGTCTCCTCGTAGGTCTCGCGGATCGCGGCGAGCGCCAGCGCCCGGCCGAGATGGTGCGGGGGCCGGGACACCTGCCGGGTCAGCGCCGCCTCGGCGTAGTCCGGGAGCGCCCCGGCCACCGGCATGTGGCGGTCGCCGAGCTCGATCCGGCCGCCCGGGAAGACGAACTTGCCCGGCATGAAGGCGAGGTTCGGGTTGCGCCGGCCCATCAGGACCTTCGGGCCGCCCCGTCCGCGCCGGTCGATCACGATCATGGTCGCGGCGTCGCGCGGACGCAGGCGCGCCGCGGCGGGCTTCCGCTCAGGAGCTGTGACGATCGGGGGCTCCCGCTGCGGCTCCGGCAAGGCGCGTCTCCTCAAGCCCCGGGGCGGGGCGGCTCCGCGGTAGCGTGGCGAAGCCGTGCATGCCAAGGGCGTATTGCAGCCCGACGACGGCGCCCTTCACGGGTTGGAGCAGGGCCAGCGCGAAGACGAGGGTGAAGACCGGCCAGACGCCCATCTCGACCCAGAGCGGCACGTCGTAGGCGCTCTCGGTCTCCAGGATCAGGTAGCCGACGATGTGGGCGACGATGAAGATCACCACGTAGGGCGGCAGGTCGTCGGCCCGGTGATGGTGCAGCTCCAGGCCGCACACGTCGCATTCCGGCCGCACCTTGAGGAAGCGGCCGAAGATCCGGCCCTGGCCGCAATGCGGGCAGCGGCCGACGAAGCCCCGGGCCATCGCGGGGATCAGGCGGGTGCGCTCGGGAATCGCGTCGGCGGCCATGCCCCGGCTGTACACCGCCCGGGTCAGCGGCGCGAGCCGCGGTGGCGCGACCCGGTGTTGCGGATACCCGGGGGGCGACCGGGCGGCGCGGTCTTGAAGGGCCGCCCGCCGGACTTCTTCCCCGGCCCGGCGGACCGGGCGCCGGAGCGGGTCCGGCCCTCGCTGAGCAGCTCGAAGCGCAGCGCCCCGGCCACCGGCGCGGCCTCGACGAGCCGCACCTCGACCCGGTCGCCGAGGCGGAACGTCTCCCCGGTGCGCTCGCCGACCAGGGCGTGGCGGCCCTCCTCGTGGCGGAAATAGTCCGCGCCGAGCTGCGAGACCGGCACGAAGCCGTCCGCGCCGGTCTCGTCGAGCTTGATGAACAGGCCGGCCCGGGTGACGCCGGCGATCTGGCCCGCGAAGGTGGCACCGACCTGGTCGGCGAGGTGGTGGGCGATGAGCCGGTCGATGGTCTCGCGCTCGGCCGCCATGGCGCGGCGCTCGGCCGCCGAGATCTGCTCGCCGATCTGCGCCAGCTCGCCGAGGGAGACGTCGCCCGCGAGCCCGTCCGAGCCGAGCCGGCAGGCGGTGATCAGCGCCCGGTGCACGATCAGGTCGGCGTAGCGCCGGATCGGCGAGGTGAAGTGCGCGTAGCGGCGCAGGTTCAGGCCGAAATGCCCGAGATTCTCGGGGGCGTAGACCGCCTGGGCCTGGCTGCGCAGGATCACCTCGTTGAGGAAGACGCCGTGCTCGGTCTCGGCCGCCGTGGCGAGGATCCGGTTGAACAGGGCGGGGCGCAGCGCCCCCTCCTTCGGCAGCTTGATGCCCACTGAGGCCAGGACCTCGCCGAGCGCCCGCATCTTCTCCAGGGCGGGCTCGTCGTGGACGCGGTAGATCAGCGGCTGGCGCGCCTGCTCCAGGGTCTCGGCGGCGGCGACGTTCGCCTGGATCATGAACTCCTCGATCAGCCGGTGGGCGTCGAGGCGCTCCGGCACGATCACCCGGTCGACCGCGCCCTCGGGGCTCAGGAGGACCTTGCGCTCGGGCAGGTCGAGGGCCAGCGGCCCGCGGCGGTCGCGGGCCGCGCGCAGGGCCGCGTAGGCCGCCCAGAGGGGGCGGAGCGCCGTCTCCAGCAGCGGCCCGGTCGCGTCGTCCGGCCGCCCGTCGATTGCGGCCTGCGCCTGCGCGTAGGCGAGCTTGGCGCGGGAGCGCATCATCACCCGGTGGAAGCCGTGGCGGCGCTTCTCGCCGTCGGCGGCGATGACCATCCGCACCGCCAGCGCCGGCCGGTCCTCGCCCTCGCGGAGCGAGCAGAGGTCGTTCGAGATCCGCTCGGGCAGCATCGGCACGACCCGGTCGGGGAAGTAGACCGAGTTGCCCCGCTCCAGCGCCTCGCGGTCGAGGCTGGAGCCCGGCCGGACATAGGCAGCCACGTCCGCGATGGCGACGGTGAGGATGAAGCCGCCGGGATTGGCCGGGTCGGGATCGGCCTCGGCCATGACGGCGTCGTCGTGGTCCTTGGCGTCCGGCGGGTCGATGGTCACGAGCGGCCGGTCGCGCCAGTCCTCGCGGCCCTTCAGGGTGGCGGGCTTCGCGGAATCGGCCTCCGCCAGCGTCGCGTCGGCGAAGACGTGCGGGATGTTGTGGAGGTGCAGGGCGATCAGGCTCACCGCCTTCTCGGAACCGAGCGAGCCGAGCCGCTCCCGCACACGCCCCTTCGGCAGGCCGAACCGGGTCTCGCGCTCCAGCGAGACGCTGACGAGGTCGCCGTCGCGGGCCTGCCCCTCCTCGCCGGGCGGGATCAGGATCTCGCGGCCCTGCGCGCGCTTCTCGACGGGCACGATCCGGCCGCCCTGCGCGCCGGCCCGGTAGACGCCGATGATCTCGGCCTTGTTCTTCCCGATGACCTTGACGACCCGGCCGGTGTAGCCGCCCTCCGCGTCGCGCTCGACCCGGATCAGGGCGCGGTCGCCGATGCCCGGGGCCGGGCGGTTGCCCTTCCGGGGGCCGCGGGGCTGCGTCAGCACGATGGCGGGCGGCTTGCCGGTGCCGGTCCACTCCACCGGGACCGCCAGGAAATCGCCGTGGCGGTCGCGGGAGCGGATGTCGGCCAGCACGACCGGCGGCAGGTGACCCGCCGGGGCGAGGCCGCCGCGGCCGCGGTCGAGGGCGCCGTCCTCCTCGATCTCCTTGAGGACGCGCTTCAGGTCGATCTTGGCGGCGCCCTTGATGCCGAAGGCCTTGGCGATCTCCCGCTTGCCGACGCGCTCCTTCGACTCGGCCACGAAGGCGAGGATCTGCTCACGGGTGGGGAAGGGCTGCGGAGCGGCGGGCTCGGCCGCCGGGGCGGTGGTGCGTCGTGCCAAAAGGGGGGTGCCGGAGAGTTCTGCGATAGACGGGACCCGCGTGCGGGCGCGGGACCGAGGCGTCGGTCCTGTGAGGCTAACATGGGTGTCCGGCCCGCGCGCGGCAACGCCGTGCCGGCACTCCTCAACAGGCGCGATCAGCCGGTCGAGGCGCTCTTGCGGATGCGCGCCACGGCCTGATCCACGTCGAGGCCGGGTGCGAGGAGCTCGTCCAGGGTGAAGGGGCAGGCGCGCGGCAGGGTCAGGTTCACACGGCCCTCCAGCGGCGCGAGTTCCGGACTCTCCGCCGCCTGGACGGCGAGCGTCCAGGCACCGTCCATCCGCAGGCTCTCGGGCTCGGGCGGATCGCCCGCGAGGGCGGCGAGCTTGGCGCGACCCGCGTCGCGGCAGGCGCGGCTCAGTCCGTCGTCCGAGAGGAGGGCGGCCTTGATCAGCTCGGCCAGGGCGTCCCTGACCCGTTCGAGGCTCGCGTTCATGGGCATCCGTTCCGGAGATTGCGGGAAGTCGCGGGAAGTCGCGGGTGCGTGGCAAGCCGGATGCCAGCGCGCCCCGTCCCGTCGCCGATGGTCTCCCGCGATCCGCCGGGTGTAGAAGGCGCGGATGATCCCGGTCCTGACCCGCCACACCGAGGCCGTGCCGCTCTACGCCGCGGCCTGCGCCGAGCTGCGCCTGCGCGGCTTCGAGGGCGACCTGACGCTCTCGGACGCCGACCGCACGGTCTTCTCCACCGACAACTCGATCTACCAGGTGGCGCCGGGGGCCGTGGCCTTTCCGCGCACCCGCGACGACCTCGTGCGCGTCACCAAGCTCCTCGCGGATCCGCGCTTCGCCGAGATCGTGATCCGGCCCCGGGGCGGGGCGACCGGAACCAACGGCCAGTCGCTGGGCCACGGCCTCGTCGTCGACACCTCGCGGCACATGAACCGCATCTTGGAGATCGACGTCGCGAACCGCGTCGTCCGGGTCGAGCCGGGGGTGGTGAAGGACCAGCTCAACCGGGAACTCGCCAAGCACGGCCTGTTCTTCGCGCCGGAACTCTCCACGTCGAACCGCGCCACGATCGGCGGGATGATCTCGACCGATGCCTGCGGGCAGGGCTCGTGCCTCTACGGCAAGACCCGGGACCACGTCCTCGCGCTGACCTGCGTGCTCACCGACGGCACGGTCTGGACCGCCGAGCCGCTGGACCCGGCCGGGCTCGCCGCCGCCAAGGGCCGCGACGACCGCGTCGGCGCCATCCACCGCACCGTCGACGCCGTCGTCACCGAGAACGCGGCGCTGATCGCCGAGCGCTTTCCGAAGCTCAACCGCTGCCTCACGGGCTACGATCTCGCGCATCTGCGCGACGCGGGCGGCCGGTTCGACCTCAAGAGCGTGATCTGCGGCTCGGAAGGCACGCTGGCGCTGATCGCCGAGGCGCGGCTCAACGTGCTGCCGATCCCGAAGGCCGCGGTGCTGGTCGCGCTCTCGTACATCGATTTCGACGCGGCGCTGCGGGACGCGCAGGCGCTGCTGCCGTTCGGCGCCGCCTCGGTGGAGACGATCGACTCCACGGTCCTGGCGCTGGCCCGCAAGGACCCGATCTGGGCCGAGGTGCGGGCCTTCTTCCCCGACGATCCGGCCGGGCGGCCGGTGGACGGCATCAACCTCGTGGAGTTCGTCGGCGACGACGCCGCGACCGTGGAGGCGGCCCTCGCGCGGCTCACCGGGATGCTGGAGGCCGAGCGCGGCACCGACACGAAGCGCCTCGGCTTCACCATCGCCCGGGGCGACGCGATCGAGCGGCTCTGGACCATGCGCAAGAAGGCGGTGGGTCTGCTGGGCGCCGCCAAGGGCGACGCGCGCCCGATCCCGTTCGTGGAGGACACGGCGGTCCCGCCGGAGCGGCTCGCCGACTACATCGCGGAGTTCCGCGCGCTCCTCGACGGCAAGGGGCTGCGCTACGGCATGTTCGGCCACGTCGATGCCGGCGTGCTGCACGTCCGGCCGGCCATCGACCTCAAGGACCCGGCCCAGAACGGCCTAATCCGCGAGGTCACGGAGGGGGTGGTCGCGCTCACCGCCAAGTACGGCGGCCTGCTCTGGGGCGAGCACGGCAAGGGCTTCCGCTCGGAATTCGTGCCGGAGACGTTCGGGCCGCTGATGCCGGCGCTGGAGGCGGTCAAGCGCGCCTTCGACCCGGACGACCGGATGAACCCGGGCAAGATCGCCTCGGCCAGGGGCGCGGGCCTGACCCGGATCGACGGCGTGCCGCGCCGGGGCGAGCGGGATCGCACCATCCCGGCGCCGGTCCGGGAGGATTTCGACGAAGCGCTCCACTGCAACGGCAACGGTGCCTGCTTCAGCTTCGACGCGGACGAGGCCATGTGCCCGTCCTGGAAGGCGACGCGGGAGCGGCGCCACTCGCCCAAGGGTCGCGCCTCGCTGATGCGCGAGTGGCTGCGCCGCGCGGCGGAGGCCGGGATCGACCCGGCCGCCGAGCTGGCGCGGCAGCCTGCCGGGTGGCTGCGCGACGTGGCGGCGACCCTGCGGAGCCGCCTCCGCGGCCGGTCCGAGGCCGACGACTTCTCCCACGCCGTCAAGGAGGCGATGGACGGCTGCCTCGCCTGCAAGTCCTGCACGGGGGCCTGCCCGATCAAGGTGGACGTGCCGACCTTCCGGGCGAAGTTCCTGGCGCTCTACCACACGCGCTACGCGCGGCCGCTGAAGGACCATCTCGTGGCGGCGCTGGAGTCGCTGCTGCCGCTGGCGGCACGGGCGCCGCGCCTGAGCAACGCGGTCCTGGCCAACCCGCTGGCCCGGCTGATCCTGGCCCGGGCCGGACTGGTGGCGATCCCGGCCCTGTCACCCGTCGCGCTCACGGCGCGGCTGGCGGAACGCGGCGTCGCCGTCGCGACCCCGGACGCCCTGGCCCGGCTGGACCCGCAGGAGCGCGCGCGGTCCGTGCTGGTGGTGCAGGACGCCTTCACCAGCCACTTCGACGCGGCGGTCGTGGCCGACAGCTGCGACCTCCTCGCCGCCCTCGGCTTCCGGCCCTGGCTGGTGCCCTACCGGCCGAACGGCAAGCCGCTGCACGTGCACGGTTTCCTGGCGCGGTTCGCCGCCGTCGCCCGGTCGAACGCCGCGATGCTGCGCGACCTCGCCGGGCACGGCGTGCCCCTGGTCGGGATCGACCCGTCGATGACGCTGACCTACCGGTCCGAGTACCCGCAGGTGCTGGGCGGCGATCTCCCGAAGGTCCACCTCCTGCAGGAATGGCTCGCCGCCCGGCTCGACCGGATCGCGCCGGGGCAGGGCGGGCGCACGATGCGGCTGCTGCCCCACTGCACCGAGCGCACCAACGCGCCGGGCGCGGTGCGGGACTGGCAGGCCGTGTTCGCCCATCTCGGCCTGCGACTCGAGGTGCCGGCCGCCGGCTGCTGCGGCATGGCGGGGACCTACGGGCACGAGGCGCGCCACCGCGCCACCTCCGAGGCTATCTACGGCCTGAGCTGGGCCCGCCACGTCGCCGAGGCGCCCGGCTGCACCCTTCTGGCGGACGGCTATTCCTGCCGGTCCCAGGCCAAGCTGGTCGACGGCGTGCGGCTTCGCCACCCGGCCCAGGCGCTGCTGGAGCATGTCCGCGCGGCCGCGGGCGCGGCGCCCTTCCATCCCGAGCGCGCCGCGGCGGTGGCGCCGTGAGCGCCGCCGTGAGTCCCGCCA
Source organism: Methylobacterium sp. A52T (assembly GCF_053346095.1). NCBI lineage: Bacteria > Pseudomonadati > Pseudomonadota > Alphaproteobacteria > Hyphomicrobiales > Methylobacteriaceae > Methylobacterium > Methylobacterium sp. A52T. The sequence goes on from NZ_JBKFBI010000015.1 coordinate 47,858, forward strand.
TGACCGTCGCCGTCGTGGGGGCCGGCGCTGTCGGCTGCTACTACGGGTTCCTCCTGGCGCGGGCCGGCCACGCGGTGACGCTGATCGGCCGTCCCGCCCTGGTCGAGGCGGTGGAGAAGGCCGGTCTCGTGCTGGAGAGCGCGACCGGGACGGCCTCGGTGCCCGTCCGGGCGACCGATACGGGGGCGGGCGTGTCGGGTGCCGACCTCGTGCTGGTCTGCGTGAAGTCGGGCGACACCGAGGCGGCGGGTGCGATGATCGCCCCCCATCTCGATCCGGCCGCCACGGTCCTCAGCCTCCAGAACGGCGTCGACAACGCCGAGCGGCTCGCCGCCGTGCTGGGCCGCCCGGTCGTGCCGGTGGCGGTCTACGTCGCCACCGCGATGGCGGGCCCCGGCCACGTCCGGCACAACGGGCGCGGCGACCTGATCCTCGGCGCGTCGGAGACGAGCGGGCGCGTCGCCGCCGCGTTCGCGGCGGCCGGCATCCCGACCACCGTCTCGGAGAAGGCCGTCGACGCGCTCTGGGCGAAGCTGATCATCAACTGCGCCTACAATGCCCTGTCGGCCCTGACACAGCTGCCCTACGGCCGCCTGGTGGAGGGCGAGGGCGTGGCCGCGGTCATCGCCGACGTCGTGCAGGAATGCGCGCGCGTTGCGGAGGCCGAGGGCGTGTCCGTGTCGCCCGGCATCCTCGAGGACGTGATGGCGCTCAGCGCCGCCATGGCCGGACAGCGCTCGTCCACCGCCCAGGACCTGGCCCGCGGCCGGCCGAGCGAGATCGACCACCTCAACGGCACCATCGTGCGCCGGGGCGCGGCGCACGGGATCCCGACGCCGGCGAACCGGCTGCTGCACGCGCTGGTCAAGCTCGCCGAGCGGCGGGACTGAGATCGACCCCGCACCGGCACGGAGGCCCGGCTCGCGACGGTCGGTCAGGCCCGCGCGGCGGCGTTGGCCTTGCGGGTCGCGGCGGCCTTCCGGGCTGAGGCGGAGCGCTCCGCGGCCGTCCGCCCGGCCGAGGCCTCGCCGCCGGACGCGCCGCCCTTGTGGGCGGCCGGGTGACCGGTGGCCTTGCCGCGGCCCGATCCGCCCGGCTTCTTGCCGCCGCCGTCGTCCTTGTTGACGGTGGCCCAGGCCCGGGCCTCCGCCTCCTTCTCCGGCACGCCGCGGGACTCGTACGAGTCGGCGATGTGCTCGGCCTTGCGCTTCTGCTTGTCGGTGTATTTCGACTTGTCGCCCTGGGACATGGGCCGTCTCCCGAAGCTCAGCCCACCCCGGTCGGACCGTCGAGGATCGCGCGGACGCGGCGGACCAGCTCCGTGCGCCGGTAGGGCTTGTTCAGGAGATCAAACTCCGAGCCGCCGATATCGGTTCGCTCCAGGCTCGCCTCCGCGTAGCCCGTGGCGAGCAGCACCTTGAGCTTGGGCTGGCGGCGCCGGGCCTCGCGGGCCAGGAGCACCCCGTTCATGCCCCCCGGCATGATCAGGTCGGTGAAGAGCAGATCGACCTTCCCGCTCGAGTCCAGGATCTCCAGCGCCTCGCGGGCGTTGCTCGCCACCAGCGTCGTGTAGCCGAAGTCCCGCAGGATGGTGCGGGCGAGCTCGGCGACGTCCTCGCGGTCGTCGACGATCAGGATCGTCTCGGTGCCCTGGCGGTCCACGGCCCGCAGCGAGACCTTCGCGGGGGCGTTGACGTCGCCGTCGGTCGCGGGGAACGACAGGCGCACCGTCGTGCCGGATCCGACCGCCGACTCGATCTGCGCGGCGCCGCCCGACTGCTTGGCGAAGCCGTAGACCATCGACAGGCCGAGACCCGTGCCCTTGCCCTCCTCCTTGGTGGTGAAGAACGGGTCCATCACCCGGGCGAGCACGGCGGGCGGGATGCCGGTGCCGCTGTCCTTGATGGCGATGCTGACGTAGCGGCCGTCGCGCAGCGGCCCGATCTCCCGGCCGCGCGCGGCGATCTCGCTGTTCTCGGTGGAGATCCGGACGGTGCCGCCCTCCGGCATCGCGTCGCGGGCGTTGATCAGCACGTTCAGGATCGCGACCTCGGCCTGGGTCGGGTCGACGCGGCAGTTCCAGAGATCGGGCGCGAGGTCGAGTTCGACCTTCACGGCCTCGCCCACCGAGCGGGCGACCATCTCGCCCATCCCCTCGATCAGGGTGTTGAGATTGACCGCGCGGCCGTCCAGCCGCTGCTTGCGGGCGAAGGCCAGCAATTGCTGGGTCAGCGTCGTGGCGCGCTCGGCCGCCTGCCGGATGTTCTCGGTGGCGCGGCCGAGCCGCGCGCGGTCGGCGTCGGGCTTCTCCAGGCCGGCCGCCAGGATGTCGACGTAGCCGACGATCACCTGCAGCAGGTTGTTGAAATCGTGCGCGATGCCGCCGGTGAGCTGGCCGAGCGCCTCCATCTTCTGGGCCTGGCCCAGCGCCTCCTCGGCGTCGCGGCGGCGCGAGACGTCGAGCTGCGAGCCGAAGTAGTACACGAGCTCGCCGTCGGCGTTGTAGACCGGCGAGACGAACAGGGCGTTCCAGAAGGTCGAGCCGTTCTTGCGGTAGTTCAGGATCTCGGTGGCGAACTCGCGCTTCTCGGCGATCGCCGCGCGGACCTGCGCGACGCTCTCGCGGTCGGTGTCGGGACCCTGGAGGAAGCGGCAGTTGCGCCCGATCAGCTCTTCCGGCGTGTAGCCGGTCATCGCCAGGAACGCCCGGTTGGCGAAGATGATCGGGTTGTCGGGCTGGCGCGGATCGGTGACGATCATCGGCATCCGCGTCGTCTCCACGGCCGCGAAGAAGATGTCGCTCTTGCGGTCGGTGATGTCGCTCGGGGCGCCGTCCCGGATCGGCGGACTCGGCCCGGAGGGCGGTGTTTCTGGCGTCTCAGACATGCGAGGCGGTCGTCACCTTCCTGGCCGGGAAAGACCTCTGCGCGCGGTCGATCACGAAATGCGTGAGCGAGACTAGCGGCCGGACGGCCGAAGTCGACCTTGTATCCCCAGCGGCGGTGTCGCGCGACGCTCTCATGCCGCGGCCGGCCGCGCGGCCTCGGAGGGCGCGCCCACGGGGGCCGGGACGAGCCGGGGCGGCGCGGCCTCGCGGCAGGCGCCCAGCACCGCCGACAGCGCCTCGTTCAGCGACGTCACCAGGAAGTCGGCCGAGGTCGCCCGGCGCAGCCGCTCCAGGGTCGCGGGATCGCGCTCGCGCCAGAAGCCGACCAGGATGCGGACACCCGGCACCGCGGCCCGGGCCTGCCGGACGGTGAACCGGATCTGCGACAGGCTCACCGGCTCCAGGTAGGAGAAGCAGATCAGCGCGAGGCCGTCCGGGTTCTCCGGCCGCTCGCCGGCGCGGATCGCCGCCATGGACAGGATCTGCGAGGCCAGCCCGTGGCGCGCGAGGATCTGGCTCAGCATCAGCGTCGCCGCCTCGTCGAACGGGCCGCGGCTCGACACGCACAGGACCGGCGTCTCGCCGCGCCAGTTGGGCGCGAGGTCCTCGCGCTCGAGGACGATGCCGGCCACCTGCCGGTCGGGCCCGACGGCGGCGAGCGCCGCCGCGGTCTCGGTGTCGGGGCCGCGGCCGGATCCCCGCCGGGCGCGGCGCCCGACCGGCGCCGTGCCGAGGCGGTCCACCACCGTCCGGATCGCCCCGCCGACCTCCTCCTGCCGCGCACGGTCCAGGGTGCCGCGGGACAGATCCTCCTGCGCCAGCAGGAGGCCCGCGAGGGCGACCTCGTCGTAGTAGGTGACGAGGGCGCGCTCCTTCAGGAACTGCCAGCCCTGATCGATCGCCTCGACCGGGTCGCCGGCCAGCATGCGCTGGTAGAAGATCTCGGGCGGCGACAGGGCGGGCTGATCGCCGAGCAGCACGTCGAGGTACCAGAGCCGCTCCACGTGCCGGCCGAGCACCACGAGGCAGACGGTGAGGGGCGTGGCCAGCACGAGGCCGATCGGACCCCACAGGAACGTCCAGATCGTCGCGGCCAGGATGACGGCGACCGGCGAGAGGCCGGTGGAGTGCCCGTAGAGCAGCGGCTCGATCACGTGGCCGCAGATCGGCTCGACCACAAGGAAGAGGGCCGCGGTGGCGATCACCATGCTCCAGCCGGGATCGACGGCGGCCGCGAGGATCAGCGGCAGCAGGGCGCTGATCGCCGCGCCGATATAGGGCACGAACCGCAGGATCGCGGCGAGGACGCCGAACAGGGTCGGGCTCGGCACGCCGATCAGCCAGAGGCCGATGCCGATCACCAGCCCGAAGGCGATGTTGAGGGCGAGCTGGGCCAGGAAGAACCGGCTCAGCCGGCTCGTGGCGTCGTCGATCGCCGCCGTCGTGCGCCGCAGATCGCCCGAGCCGCCGGCGAGCCGGATCGCCCGGTTCCGCAGGTCCTCGCGCTGGAGCAGGATGAAGATCGTGAAGATCAGGATCAGGCCTGTCGTCGCCAGCGGGTGCAGGATCGGGCCCGCGAAGGTCTGAAGCGTGTCGACGACGCTGGCGCGGGCGGGGGTGAGCTCGACCGTGAGCGGGTGCGTGCGCGATCCCGGCTCGCCGCGGACCTCCGCGGCCGGCGGCGGCTGCAGGGTGGCGCTGAGATCCTGCACCATGTCGACGATCCGCGAGAGCGTGCCGGTCCCGGCCGTCGCCCCGCGCAGATCCTTGATCTTGGTGCGCATCACCTGGGTGTAGCGCGGCAGGTCGGAGGCGAGCTGGGACGCCTCGCTGGCAATCAGGCTGCCGATGCCGAACAGCGCGCCGAAGACGATCACCACGACGAGCAGGACCGCCGGCGCGCGCGGCACGCGCAGCCGTCGCAGCATCCGCACCGCCGGCACGAGGACGAAGCTCAGGAGGATCGCCAGCGTCACCGGCACGAGGATCTCGCGCCCGAGGTAGAGGGCCGCCATCGTGGCGACCACGAGGAGGATCGACGCCAGCGCCACGAAGATCGGCAGGCCCTGCCGCAGGCGCTGGGCAGTGACGGGATCCTCGCTCACGGACACGCTCCACTCACATCAGGTCTCGGGGCCGCAGATCTTGGGGCCGCAGGTCTCGGGGCGGCAGGTCGCGCGTCCGCTGCCGGGTCAGCTCGCCTGCGCGGTCTCGCCCAGGGCGGCGCTGATCTGGCTGAGCAGCTTCGAGAAATCGACGGGCTTCGGGTGATAGTCGTCGCAGCCCGCCTGGATGGCCTTGTCGCGGTCGCCCGACATGGCGTGGGCCGTGAGCGCGATGATCGGGATCGCCCGGGTGTCGGTGCCGGATTTCAGCGTCCGCGCGACCGACCAGCCGTCGAGGACCGGCAGGTTCATGTCGAGGAGGATGACGTCGGGCTGGCCCGAGCGGGCCTGCCGGACGCCGGCCTCGCCGTCATGCGCGAGGATCACCTCGTAGCCGCGCCGCTTGAGGCGGCGCGAGAGGAAATCCCATATCTCTTCGTGGTCCTCGACCAGCAGTATCTTCGCCATCAGAACTCGTAACCCCCGGCTCGCGTCGTGCCGGTCGGAAGCCCAACGCGCGGCAACGCACAATCGCCCAACGTTCCTGCCGCGATTCCGGTCCCTGAGGAAGTGGCGCTCCGGTCCGCGGTTGACCCGTCGCTCCGCCGGTAAGAGCGTGCAATCCGCCGAATCGACAATTCTCGGACGGGGCGGAATGGCCAGCATGCCTGACATCGAGTTCTATCATTCGCCCAATACCCGCTCGTCGGGCGTGCGCGTGCTGCTCGAGGAGCTCGGGGTCCCGTACCGGCTGCACGCGCTCAACATGCGCGCCGGCGAGCACCTCCAGGACGCCTATCGCGCCGTGAACCCGATGGCGAAGGTGCCGGCGATCCGCCACGGCGACGCCCTGGTGACCGAGCAGGCGGCCGTCTACCTCTACCTCGCCGACCTGTTCCCCGAGGCGGGGCTCGCCCCGGCGCCGACCGAGCCCGACCGGGCCACCTACCTGCGCTGGATGGTGTTCTACGGCTCCTGCTTCGAGCCCGCGGTGATCGACCGGTACCTGAAGCGGGAGCCGGGCCCGCGCGCCATGTCGGCCTACGCCGATTACGACAGCGTCATCGCCCGGGTGAAGGAGGCCCTGACGCCCGGCCCGTACCTGCTCGGCGCGCGCTTCAGCGCCGCCGACGTGCTGTGGGGCGGCGCCCTCGGCTGGACGACGGGCTTCGGCCTCGTCGCGCCCGACCCGGTGCTGGCGGCCTACGTGGAGCGCATCCGGTCCCGCCCGGCCTCCCGGAAGGTCGCGGCCGCGGACGCGCAGCTCGCCGAGGCGCACCAGGCGGCCGCGTCCGCCTGAGCGCGGCCGGACTCTTGCTGGGGCTCCGGCCGGGGGCCGGCCCCGGCGCGCGGTCCGGTCTCCCGCCGCCGGCGCACCGCGGGCGGCCCCTCGCGCGACCGGAACCCGTCGGCCCATGCGTCTGCTCGCTCCCTGCCTCGCCGCGCTCCTCCTGGCCGCCCCCGTCGGGGCCGCGAAGGCCACCGACCTCACCGGCACCCTCAGGAAGATCCACGACAGCAACAGGCTGGTCCTCGGCGTGCGCGATACCGCCACCCCGTTCAGCTACCTGGACCAGAACCAGAAGGTCGTCGGCTTCGCGGTCGACATCTGCCTGAGGATCGCCGACGCGGTGAAGCGCGAACTGAAGATGCCGGGCCTCGAGGTCGGGATGGAGTTCGTGAACTCCTCCTCCCGCATCCCGCTGATGACCAACGGCACGATCGACCTCGAATGCGGGACGACCACCAACAACGCCGAGCGCAAGAAGCAGGTGGACTTCACCAACACGCACTTCCTGACGGCGACCCGCTTCGTCTCCCGCAAGGACCAGCACATCGCCGGCCTGGACGACCTGCGCGGCAAGACGGTCTCGTCGGTCGCCGGCTCGACCAACATCCTGATGCTGATCAAGGCCAACAACGAGCGCAAGCTCGGCATCACGGTGATCGCCGCCAAGGACGTTCCGGAGGGGTTCCTCATGGTCGAGACCGGCCGGGCGGCGGCCTTCGTCATGGACGACGTGCAGCTCAGCGTGGTCGCGGCCCAGTCCAAGGAGCCCGCCGCCTACGCGGTCAGCGACGAGACCCTGTCCAACCCGGAGCCTTACGGGATCATGCTGCGCAAGGACGACCCGGCCTTCAAGGCGGTGGTCGACCGGGCGACGGCCGACCTCTACCGGAGCCCCGAGATCACGGTGCTCTACGACCGCTGGTTCCTGAAGCCCGTGCCGCCGCGCGGCCTCAACTACAGCGTGCCGCTGTCGTCGGCCCTGCGCTGGGCCTTCGCGCACCCGACCGACAATTCGGATCCCGCGTTCTACGCGCACTGATCTGTCGCGCGGCGGGGTTCCGCTCCGGCGAGGGAGATGCGATGCCGCGGGTCTGATCCCGCCCGCCTCGCGAAGCGTGCCATGACCGACAGCACAGAGCCGGCCCTCCCGTCCAGCGCGGCCGTCGCCCCGCCGCCGGCCACGTCGATCCCGCGCCTGATCGTCGTCCTGGCCTGCGCGGGGTTCGGCAGCACCTTCGCGCTCCGCTCGGTCGAGCCCCTGGTCGGCGTGCTCGCCCGGGATCTCGCGAGCGACGCCCACACGGTGGCGCTCCTCTCCACCGCCTTCGCGCTGCCCTACGCGTTCATCCAGCCGGTGCTCGGCCCGATCGGCGACGCGCTCGGCAAGGAGCGGGTGATGAGCACCTGCCTCGCGGTGCTCGCCGTCGCGCTGACCCTGTGCAGCGTCGCGCCGGATATCGGCAGCCTGTTCGGCCTGCGCATGCTGGCGGGGGCGGCCGCGGGCGGCTGCATCCCGCTCTCGCTGGCCCTCCTGGGCGACCGCGTGCCGATGGAGAGCCGCCAGGTGGCGATCGGGCGGTTCCTCGTGGCGGTGATCCTCGGCCAGCTCTCGGGCTCGACCTTCGCGGGCCTGATCGAGGCGGCGATCGGCTGGCGCGGCGTCTTCGCGGTCACCGCCGCGGTGGCGGCGCTCGCCTGCGCGGCGACCGTCCTCGGCTTCGACCGGGCCGGCCGGGCGCCGGGCCGCCGCCCCGCCTTCGGCGAGGCGGTGACGCGCTACCGCACGATCCTGGGCAATCCCCGGGCGCGGGTGCTGTTCTCGGCGGTGTTCATCGAGGCGATCGCGATCTTCGGCGTCTTCCCGCACCTCGCCCCGCTGATCGAGGCGCGGGGCGAGGGCGGCCCGCGCGAGGCCGGGCTGGTGCTGGCGGGGTTCGCGGTCGGCGGCCTGCTCTACTCGGCCCTGGTCGGGCTGCTGGTGCGGCTGCTCGGCCTGCCGCGGATGCTGATCGGCGGCGGGCTGATCTGCGGCGCGTCGCTCACCGTGGTCGGGCTCGCGGGCTCCTGGCAGGTCGACTGCGCCGCGCTCACCGCCATGGGCCTCGGCTTCTACATGCTGCACAACACCTACCAGACGCAGGTCACCGAGGTCGCGCCCAAGGCCCGCGCCTCCGCGGTGGCGCTCCACGCCTTCTCGTTCTTCTGCGGTCAGGCGCTCGGGGTCGCGGTGATCGGGCAGGCGCTGCTCCGGTTCGGCCAACTCGGGGCGCTGCTCGGATGCGCCGTCACCATCCTGGCGCTCGGGATCGCCACCGCCATCGCCCTGCGGCAGAAGCCGGCGCCGGTGGCGTTCCCGGGCTGAGGTCAGGCTCGCCGCAGCGCGAGACCCTTCAGGTCGAAATCCGGGTCGGCCGCCTGATCGGGCGTCAGCGGCGTCCCGGCCGCGAGCAGGCGCCGCGCGATCATGTGGTCGCCCGCGCGGTCGACGGATTCCACCGCGCTCAGGCGCCCGTCGCGGAAGCGGAAGACCGAGAAGGCGTCGCCGGTCCCGCGGACGACGCCGGCATCGCCGGGCCCGGACAGGCCCGCGATCTGCAGCTTGTGCGGACCCTGGTCGCTCCAGAACCACGGCAGCGCGCCGTAGGCGGCGGGCCTGCCGGTGAGGCGGGCCGCGAGGCAGCGGCCCTGGTCGATGGCGTTCTGCACGGACTCGATCCGCACCGTCCCGTCCGGCGTCAGCCCGTGGGCGAAGGGGATGGGGAAGCGGGCGCAGTCGCCGATCGCCGAGATAGCCGGATCGGGTGTCGCCAGGAACGCGTCGACCCGCACGCCGTCCTCGGCCGGGAGGCCGGCCTCCGCGGCGAGCTCCCGGTTCGGCAGGACGCCGATCCCCACGAGGACCAGGTCGGCCGCGCGTTCGCTACCGTCCGCCAGGGCGACGCCGGTGGCGCGGCCGTCCCGGCCGACGATCGCCGTCACGCCGGCCCCGAAGGCGAAGCGCACGCCCATCGCGGCGTGGGCGCGGCGGAAGAACGCGCCCATCTCGGACGAGACCGCCCGGGCCATGGGCCGCTCGGCCGCCTCGATCACCGTCACCGGGAGGCCGCGCGCGGCCGCGACGGCGGCGAATTCGAGACCGATGAAGCCGGCCCCGATGACCACGACGGCCCGGGCCTCGGCGACCGCCGCCTTCAGGGCGTCGGCATCCGCGAGGCCGCGCAGCTGGCGCACGCCCGCGAGTTCGGCGCCCGGGACCGGCAGGGGGCGGTTGCGCGCGCCGGTGGCGAGCACGAGGTGGTCGTAGGGGAGGTCGGTGCCGTCCGAGAGCTGCAGGCGGCGCGCGTCCCGGTCGATCGCGACGGCGCGGAGCCCCGGGCGGTGCGCGATGGCGTGCTCGGCGAAGAAGCCGGGCGGGCGCAGGAACAGGCCCTCCCGGTCGGTCTTGCCGGCGAGGTAGGCCTTCGAGAGCGGCGGCCGCTGGTAGGGCAGGGCGGCCTCGTCGCCCACCAGGGTGATCGGGTCGCGGAACCCGCCCTCCCGCAGGGACGCGGCGAGCTGGAAGCCGGCCTGCCCGGCCCCGGCCACGACGACGCCGGCAGCGGCGGTCACGCCTTGGCTCCCGCCAGCACCAGGCCGCTCTGGGCGACGCCCGGCAGGCAGCGCGCGCCCTCCGACATCAGGTAGGACCAGACCGCGGAGGCGGCCGGGCCCAGCACCTTGTCGGCGCGCCGGACCGCGTACCAGTCGCGCCGGATCGGCAGGCCCCTGACGTTGAGGAGGACGAGGCGCCCGCTCTCCAGCTCGGCCGCCACGGAGTGCACCGAGAGCAGCGCGATCCCGAGCCCGGCCATCACGGCCTGCTTGATGGTCTCGTTCGACCCGGTGTCGATGTCCAGCGGCGCCCGCTTGACCAGGACGCCGCTCATGAACTCCTCGAAGACCATGCGGGTGCCAGAGCCCTCTTCTCGGAGGAAGAACGGCTGGTCCGCGAGGTCCTCGCGGTTCAGGTCGGTCCGGCCCGCCAGGGGGTGGCCGGGCGGCGCGATCAGCACGATCGGGTGCGGCCCGAAGGTGGCGGCCTCGATCGGGAAGTCCCGGGGCGGGCGGCCCATCAGGGCGAAGTCGATCTCGTAGCCGCGCAGCGCCTCCACGGTCTGGCCGCGGTTGCGCACCGACAGGCTGATCTCGACGCCGGGATGCTTCTTGACGAAGCCCGCGATCACCTGCGGGGCGAAGTACTTGGCGGTGGAGACGACGCCGAGCGCCACGCGCCCGCCCTCCGCGCCGCGCAGGGTGCGCAGGCGGTCCGTGCAGGTCTCCAGCACCGTGTTGATGCTGTCGATCGCCCAGAGCATCTCGCGGCCGGCATCCGTCGGCTTGAGGCCCCCCGGCGTCCGGTCGAACAGCAGCAGTCCGGCCTCCTCCTCTAGCTGGCGGATGCGCGCGTAGAGGGCGGCCGAGGTGACGTTCAGCTCCTGCGCAGCCCGGGTCATGGTGCCGAGGCGGGCCACGGCAGCGACCGCCTGAAGCTGCTTGAGGGAGAGGTTGCGCATGGCGGACATCTCGTTTTTTTCGTCCTATGGCACAAGATCGCACAGAAATCTTGAAGGCCCCGCCGCGGGTTCCTGTCGATCCGGAGACAGAGACCGCTATCTTGGCAGCCAAGCGGCCGCTACAGAGCCGGCGCGGAACGCGCGATCCCCGCGGACGGGATCCGAGCAGGAGGAGTAGGCCGATGGCAATTTCAGCGGCGATCGGGACGCCCCTCGAGACCTGCCTGGCGCAGGCCGTGGACGCCAATCCGGCGCTGAAGGACGCCGCCGCGGTGATCGCGGCCGTGGCGCGGTCGGCGGTGGAGATCAGCGAGCGGATCGGGCGCGGCGCGCTCGGCGGCGACCTCGCGGCGGCCGGCGATCACAACAGCGACGGCGACGTCCAGAAGGCCCTCGACGTCATCGCTCACGAGAGCGTGACCGCGGCGCTGCGGGGCGCCCCGGTCGCCGAGGTCGCCTCCGAGGAGGCCGAGGAGGTGATGCGTCTGAACCCGGACGCCCCGCTGGCCGTCGCCATCGACCCGCTCGACGGCTCCTCCAACATCGGCGTGAACATGGCCGTCGGCATGATCTTCGGCATCCGGCCGTCGATCAAGGATCCGGCGAACCCGCTGGCCTCGTTCACCACCCCCGGCTCGACGCAGATCGCCGCGGGCTTCGTCACCTACGGCCCGGCCACGGCGCTGATCCTGACGCTCGGCGACGGCACCCAGTCCTACGTGCTCGACCGCGCCGAGGGCCGGTTCAAGCTGACGAGCCCGGCGATGTCGGTGCCGGCCTCCACCAAGGAATTCGCCATCAACGCCTCCAACGCCCGGCACTGGGACGCGCCGGTGAAGGCCTATATCGAGGATTGCCAGCGCGGCACCGAGGGGCCGCGCGACAAGGACTACAACATGCGCTGGCTCGCCTCGCTGGTGGCCGACATCCAGCGCGTGCTGACCCGCGGCGGCGTGTTCCTCTACCCGGGCGACGCCCGGAAGAACTACGCCCGCGGCCGCCTGCGGCTGCTTTACGAGGTCGCGCCTGTGGCCATGCTGGTCGAGCAGGCCGGCGGCGCGGCGACCGACGGCCAGACGCGGATCCTCGACCTCGTGGCCACCGGAATCCACGAGCGAGCGCCGCTGGTCTGCGGCTCCACCGAGGAAGTGGCGTGCGTCGCCACCTACTATGCCGGCGGCAAGCCCGATGCCGGCCGCTCGCCGCTCTTCGGCCAGCGCGGCCTGATGCGGTCATAGCCGCACCGTGAAGTCGTAAAGGCATGTCGGCGCGGCACCCCATCATCTCGGTGACCGGCTCCTCCGGGGCCGGGACCACCTCGGTGCGCAACACCTTCGAGCAGATCTTCCGCCGCGAGGACGTGCGGGCGGTCTTCATCGAGGGGGACGGCTTCCACGCCTTCGACCGCGACACGATGCGGGCGATGATGGCGAACGAGCCGACGCTGTCCCACTTCGCGCCGCGGGCCAACCTCCTGCCGGAGCTGGAGGCGGTGTTCCGCAGCTACGCCGAGTCCGGGACGGGCCGGACGCGTCACTACGCCCACGACCAGCACGACGCGCAGGCCTACGGCATCCCGGAGGGCAGCTTCTCGGACTGGGAGACGTTCCCGCCCGATTCCGACCTCCTGTTCTACGAGGGCCTGCACGGCTGCGTGGCCGACCAGGACGTCGACATCGCCCGCTACGCCGACCTGAAGATCGGCGTCGTGCCGGTGATCAACCTCGAATGGATCCAGAAGCTGCACCGGGACCGCTCGTTCCGCGGCTACTCCACCGAGGCGGTGACCGACGTGATCCTGCGGCGCATGCCCGACTACGTGCAGACCATCTGCCCGCAATTCTCGTTCACCGACATCAACTTCCAGCGGGTGCCGACCGTCGACACCTCGAACCCGTTCATCGCCCGCTGGATCCCCACCGCCGACGAGTCGATGGTCGTGATCCGCTTCAAGGACCCGAAGGGGATCGACTTCTCGTATCTCGTCTCCATGATTCACGACAGTTTCATGAGCCGGGCCAACTCCATCGTGATCCCCGGCGGCAAGCTCGACCTGGCGATGCAGCTGATCCTGACGCCGATGATCATGCAGCTCGTCGAGCGCCGCCGCCGGCTGGCCTGAGCCGATCCCGAAAGCCTCCCATGCTCGCACCCGTCATCGCCCCGTCGATCCTGTCCGCCGACTTCTCGAAGCTGGCCGAGGAGACCCGCGCCGTGGACGCGGCCGGCGCCGACTGGATCCATCTCGACGTGATGGACGGCCATTTCGTGCCCAACATCACCTTCGGGCCGCCGGTTGTGAAAGCGCTCCGGCCCCACACGCAGAAATACTTCGACGTGCACCTGATGATCGCGCCGGCCGATCCGTACCTCGCGGCCTTCGCGCAGGCGGGGGCCGACGGCATCACGGTCCACGCCGAGGCCGGGCCGCACATCCACCGCTCGCTTCAGACCATCCGCGACCTCGGCAAGCGCGCCGGCGTGGCGATCAACCCGGGCACGCCGGCCGCCATGGTCGAGCCGGTGCTCGACCTCGTGGATCTCGTGCTGGTGATGACGGTGAATCCCGGCTTCGGCGGCCAGAGCTTCATCAAGGGCGCCATGGAATCGGTGGCGCGGGTGCGCGCCATGGTGGCGGGCCGGGACATCCGCATCCAGGTCGACGGCGGGATCGACCCCGAGACGGTCAAGGTCGCCAGCCGCGCCGGGGCCGACACGTTCGTAGCCGGCAACGCGGTCTTCAGCGGCGGCCCGGACGCCTACGCCGAGCGCATCGCGGCGATCCGCGAGGGCGCGGAGGGCGCCTCCGGTCGCGACCTGTCGTGCTGAGGGCGCTGATCTTCGACGTCGACGGGACCCTCGCCGAGACCGAGGACCTGCACCGGCAGGCGTTCAACCGCGCCTTCGCGGAGCTCGGCCTGCCCTGGCGGTGGGACGAGGCGCTCTACGCCGACCTGCTGGCCGTCATGGGCGGCAAGGAGCGGCTCGCCCACTACATCGACACCGAGCACACGGCGGAAGCCGCCGCGCTCCACGCCCGCGCGCCGGAGATCCACGCCATCAAGACGCGCGCCTACGGCGACCTCGTCGCGCGGAACGGCCTGCCGCTGCGCCCCGGGATCGCCCGGCTGATCGCCGAGGCCCGTGCCGCGGGAATCCGGCTCGCGGTGGCCACCACGACGAGCCGCCCGAACGTCGACCGGCTCCTCGCCGCCAATTTCCCGCCGGACGTCGCGCCCTTCGACGTGATCGCGGCCGGCGACGAGGCGAGCCGCAAGAAGCCCGCCCCCGACGTGTTCCTGCTGGCGCTCGCCGGCCTGGAGATCCCGGCTTCCGAGGCGGTGGCCTTCGAGGATTCGGCCGCCGGCATCAGCTCGGCCCGGGCCGCCGGGCTGCCGGTCCTGGCGACCCGGAGCCGCTACACCGAGAGCCACCGGCTCGACGGCGCCTTCTCGGCCGTCTCGGATCTCGGCGAGCCGGATCGGCCGCACCGGCACCTCGCGGGCGTCGAATGGCCGGGCGGGGTCGTGGATCTGGCCTCCCTGATCCGGTGGCACGAATCCCGGGACGGTCAGAGCGTGCCGGTCCAGGCGATGGGCACGAGCCGGTAGCCCGGTCCGTCCCGTTCCACGTGGCCGAGCGATGGGAAGGGGAAGTGGTAGCCGACCACGAGGGCCCTCTCGGACGCGGCCGTGTCGTAGAAGCGGTGGCGCGTCGCCTGCGCCTGATCGGCGTCGTGATCGTACATCACGTGCCAGTCCGGGTGCTGCAGGAAGAAGGCCGGGATGTTGGTCACGTCGGACTGGATCAGCAGACGGTCCGCGCCTGAGGCGACCGCGAAGGCCGTGTGGCCCGGCGTGTGGCCGGGGGCGGCGAGGGCGGTGATCCCGGGCACGATCTCCTCGTCCCACGCGAAGGTGCCGATCCGGTCCTTCAGGTCGCCGAGCACCCGGCGGGTGTTGGCGAAGTAGCCCTGCGTCACCGGGTCGGCGGCGCGGGCCATGTTGGCGTCGCTCATCCAGAACGCCCAGTCGGGTGCGGCGGCCCGGATCTCGGCGTTCGGGAAGGCGAGGGACCCGTCCGCCCGCTTGAGGCCGTTCGTGTGGTCGGGATGGAGGTGCGAGAGCAGCACGAGGTCGATGTCCTCGGGCCTGATCCCGGCCGCCGCGAGGTTCGCCGCGAGGCGGCCGACGGGCGCGCCCGGCACCGGGCCGTTGCCGGTATCGATCAGGACGAGCTTCGCGCCCGTGTTGATCAGCGTCGGGTTGAACGGCACCGTCACCTGGCCGGGGGGCATGTAGGCCGCCCGCGCGGCGCCGAGCGCCTCGTCCCGGGGAATGTTGCGCACGAATCGGTCCGGCATCGGGAAGCTGCGCGCGCCGTCGTTGAGGATCGTGACCTCGCAGGTGCCGATACGGGTCCGGTAGAAGCCCGGCGCCTGCGCGCCGCCGAAGGGTGCGGTGGCGCGGGCGCGTCCGCCGAGACCCAGGACGGCCCCTCCGGCGAGCGCGGCCCGCACCAGATCGCGACGGTTCGTGCCCGGCATCGGATCCTCCTTGAAACCCGCGTTGGCCCGTGTCCTAGCGTCGGCCCGGCCGGCGATCGGCGCGGGCGTCCGCCCGCCCGTGCGCCTCGGTGGCGAACAGCATCGTCCCGGCCACGAGGCCGAGCGCGGCCGCGATCCCGAACTTGAGCCAGCGCGGGTCGGCCGCCGCGACGTCGCTGGTCGCGCGGGAGTCGAAGCGGCCGTGGGCGCCGGGATCGGTGTCCACCGGGTCGTAGAGGTTGTCGGGTCGGTTCTTCTGCGCCTGCACGCCGGTCATCTCCCCGCGATAGCCGTGCCGGGCGAGGTAGCCGTCGATCCAGCCCGGGATCAGCATGTTTCCGATGATCGCCTTCCAGGCCGAGGCCCCGATCCACATCTCCCGGGGCGCGTCGTGCGCCGCCCGGAAGACGTGCCGGGCGATGGCCTCCGGCTGGTAGATCGGCGGCACCGGCTCGAGCCTGCGCGGCAGCCGCGAGCGCGCCCAGTCGAATTGCGGCGTGTTCACGGCCGGAAGCTGCACCATCGTCAGGCGGACCCGGCTGCGGTCGTGGAGGAGCTCGCTGCGCAGGGAATCGACGAAGCCCCGCACGGCGGCCTTGGCGGCGCAGTAGCTCGCCTGGAGCGGGATCGACCGGTAGGCGAGCGCCGAGCCGACATGCACGATCGTTCCCCGGTCGCGCGGGACCATGTGGCGGAGGGCCGCCAGCGTGCCGTGCACCTGCCCCAGATAGGTCACCGCGGTGGCGCGGTGGAACTCGTCCGGGCTCGTCTCCTGAACGGGCGCGTAGACCGTCACCATCGCGTTGTTGACCCAGACGTCGATGCCGCCGAACGCCTCGGCCAGCTCGTCGGCGGCCTGGGCGACGGCCTCCGCGTCGGCGACGTCGGCCGCGAAGGCCAGGGCCCGGCCGCCGGCCCGCTCGACGTCGCGGATTGTGCCCCTCAGCCCCGCCGGGCCGCGCGCGATCAGCCCCACGTTCCAGCCGTGCCGGGCGAATTCGTGGGCGACAGCCCGGCCGACGCCGGCGCTCGCGCCCGTGACCATGACCGTGCTGCGTCCGTTCCGGCTCGACATCGGGTTCCCAGCTGCGCGTGAAGTCCAGCGCCAACGCCCGAGTCGGCCATTTTTTCCGCGGTCACGGGATTGCGAAGCCCGTGGGGCCGTGTCGGCCCGCGTCGCGCCGACCGGCAGCGGCCGCGTTGCTTCGTCCGAAGGCGGCGGCCTATATACGGCGCGACCTCACAGCCGCGACGGCGGGGTCCCGCACGCCCGCCCGCGCCAACGAACAAAAGTCCGAACCGTCATGGCAGGCCATTCGCAGTTCAAGAACATCATGCACCGGAAGGGCCGGGTGGACGCGGTCCGCTCGAAGGTGTTCGGCAAGCTCGCCCGCGAGATCACGGTGGCGGCCAAGCTCGGCACGCCCGACCCGGCGATGAACCCGCGCCTGCGCGCCGCGATCCTGGCGGCCCGCGCCGAGAACATGCCCAAGGACAATATCGAGCGCGCCATCAAGAAGGCCGCCGGCGCCGACGGCGAGAACTACGAGGACATCCGCTACGAGGGCTACGGGCCCGGCGGCGCCGCGCTGATCGTCGAGGCGCAGACCGACAACCGCAACCGCACCGCCTCGGACGTGCGCTCGGCCTTCACCAAGTCCGGCGGCAGCCTCGCCGAGACCGGGGCCGTCGCCTTCATGTTCGACCGCGTCGGCGTGATCGCCTACCCGGCCTCCGTGGCCGACGCCGACACGATGCTGGAGGCGGCGATCGAGGCCGGCGCCGACGACGTCAGCTCCGGCGAGGACGGACACGAGGTCATCTGCGCCCAGGATTCCTACGGCGAGGTCACCAAGGCTCTCGAGGCGCGCTTCGGCGAGCCCGCGCGCACGGGCCTGATCTGGAAGGCGCAGAACACCATCAACGTCGACGACGAGACCGGCGAGAAGCTCATCCGCCTCGTCGAGGTGATCGAGGACCAGGACGACGTCCAGAACGTCTACGTGAACTTCGCCCTGTCGGACGCGCTGGTGGCCAAGCTGCAGGCGTGAGGGGCACGGCCGGCGAGCCGGGAACGGACAGTCCCAGTCGCAGCCATGCCGGGCGCCCGTTCGCGCTCCGGATCCCGCTCGGCAATCCCGGAATGGCGAAGTCGGGGGGCGGCGTGTTCGCCCTCCGGAGTTCCGGGCTCGCCCGTCAGGCGCCCGCGGCCGCGAGTTCGGCCCCGAAGCGGTCCTGCGCGTAGCGCTCCACCGAGAAGGTGTCGTCGGGCAGCTGCACCATGAAGCGCTCGGCCACCTCGGTCAGCACGATGTCGGGCCGGACGCGCTCGATATACGGCCAGTCCAGCGAGGTGCTCCAGACGAAGTGCACCTCGCGGAACGTCTCGGCCAGCATGATCGTCAGCATGTACGGCATGACGTGCGAGAAGGAATCGCCGAACAGGACTAGCCGGCGCGGGTCGGTGGCCCTGGCGTTCCCGTAGATCACGTGCGCGCCGACATGCAGCGTGTGCAGCAGGCCGGCCATCTCCCGGACCTCGACGATCGGGCTGCCGTAGGTCCGGACCGCGTCCCGCTGCATCAGGACGGTGCGCGAGCGCGCCCGGCGGGGCGGATCGAAGGCGGTCCCCAGATCGCCGTCGTGGTCGGTCTCGAAGGACGGCCGGTCCCGCAGGTCCTGCCGCGGCTCGGCGCCCAGCGCCCGGCAGATCTCCGCGTAGGCGAGATAGCAGCCGTCAGCCGACCAGTGGGTGTCGGTCCGGCAGTAGAGGTCGGCCGCGTCGCGCTGCGCCCGCATCGGCGTCACCAGATCGATGCAGGTCTGCCGCCAGCGCTTCCGCCGGCGCCAGGCCGCGTACAGCCCGACCGGACCCGGGAAGCGGCCCGCCGGGGGCTCGCTGTGGAGGAGGCGGTAGGCCGGCGACGCGCTCGGCCGGATGGTCAGCCCGTCGAGCCGGTGATCGTAGATCATCAGCTTCTCCGGGGCGACGACGTGGCGGTACAGGATCCCCTGGGCGCGCAAGCGCCGCTCCCGCGTCGTCACGAGGCTGCGCCACTGCCAGATCAGCTCGCTCGTCTCCTCCGGCCGCTCGTACTGGCCGAGCACGTCGTTCGTTCCCGTCTTCAGGAACAGCCAGCCGTCCTGGCCGACATGGATGTGATCGGGCGTGCTCGAAGCCATGGCGCACTCGTGAGGCGGGTCGCCCGTTCCGGCGGCCGCCGGATGTCGAATTCGGCCGCAAGGCGCGGGATGCCGGAGCGGCAGCGGACCGACAGAGTGCCGCACGCGTCTTCCACCACCCGGCAGGCCCCGTCATGCCCCTCCTCAACGCCCGCGCCAAGCCGCATAGTGCGGCCGCCATGAGCCCCGTTCCCGCGACAGACCCCGGCGATGCCGAGCGCTGGGCCGCCCTCGCCGCCCGCGATGCGCGGGCCGACGGCACCTTCGTGTACGCGGTCCGCACCACGGGCGTGTACTGCCGCCCGAGTTGCGCCGCGCGCGCGGCGCGGCCCGAGAATGTCAGCTTCCACCGGACCTGCGCCGAGGCCGAGGCGGCCGGCTTCCGGCCGTGCCGCCGCTGCCGACCGGACGAGCCCGCCCTCGCCGAGCGCCGGGCCGAGGCGGTCGCCCGCGCCTGCCGCCTGATCGAGACGGCCGAGACGATGCCGTCCCTCGCCGCGCTCGCCCGCACCGCCGGGCTGAGCGCCTACCACTTCCACCGGGTGTTCAAGGACGCCACCGGCGTGACCCCCAGAGCCTACGCGGCCGCCCACCGCGCCGCCGCCGTGGCGCGGCGGCTGCCCGGGGCCGCCTCGGTGACGGAGGCGCTGTACGAGGCCGGCTACGGCGCCGCGAGCCGGTTCTACGCGGCGGGCGCGCCGCGCCTCGGCATGGCGCCCGCCGCCTACCGGACGGGCGGCGCGGGCCTGCGCATCCGGTTCGGCATCGGCGCCTGCAGCCTCGGCGCGATCCTCGTCGCCGCCACCGAGGCGGGCGTCTGCGCGATCCTCCTCGGGGACGCGCCCGAGCCGCTCCTGCACGATCTCCAGGACCGCTTCCCCGCCGCGGAGATCGAGGGCGGCGACCCGGCCTTCGAGGGCTGGATGGCGCGGGTCATCGGTCTCGTGGAGGCGCCGGGCAGCGGCCTCGACCTGCCCCTCGACATCCGCGGCACGGCGTTCCAGCAGCGGGTCTGGACGGCTTTGCGCAAGATCCCGGTGGGATCCACCGCGACCTACGCGGAGATCGCCCGGGCGATCGGCCTGCCGACGGCGACGCGCGCGGTCGCGCAGGCCTGTGGGGCGAACCCGGTCGCGGTGGCCATCCCCTGCCACCGCGTCGTGCGCTCGGACGGTGCCCTGTCGGGCTATCGCTGGGGCGTCGCGCGCAAGCGCGCGCTGCTCGACCGGGAGGCGGAGGCCTGAGGACCTTCCGTGCCGGACGATCCGGTGCGCGCAGCGCCGTGCCCTCGCGCCGCCTCCGATCGCGTCGCAACGGTTCGGGAGGAAAGCGGCTCCGGTCGAGGCAGCCGCGCCATTTTCCCTCTCCCGTGCGGGAGAGGGTTGGGGTGAGGGACACGGCGCTTACAGGTCGAGCGCGCCATCGCGGCTCGGCCAGGAGGCGCCTCGTGCGGACGGACCTGATCCCTCACCCTGTCCCTCTCCCGCATGGGAGAGGGGACCCGCGCCTCGTGCGGCACGGGCTCGGCGATCGCCCCCGTGTCAACGCGATCGGTCACGGCTCTAGCGTCGGCCACCGCCAGGACCACCGGGACCGCCGAAACCGCCGCCGCC